>CANPZS010000001.1 GCA_947588835.1 uncultured Bacteroidales bacterium
TCATGGGGTTCATCGTCACGGCCTTTCCGTGCCCCTCGTTCCGTCCCAAAGCCGGCCCCTTTACGAAGGGCCGTCCTCAAGGATTTGCATTTGTCCGGAAGAACGCATGAAGAATGTATGAAAAACGGATGAAGGACAGGTGAAAGACGGGCGAAAATTGGCGGAAGATGGGCAGAACTCTTTGGACAAAAAGTATATCAAATAATCGAATCACAAAGGATTCGCTGCATAAATTCATTGCGAATCATAAATTATCTGATACTCATGATATAACGCGGTTTTCATTAGATCTTTAGACACGAAAAACAACTTTTTTACCGCATTTTTATCATAAAAAGGTAGTTTTTCGTGCAAAAATGCTTTTGGCTATTCAAAATTCATTATCTTTACAGACCTTCCCTGCGTGGTTGTCGTAGACACAAGAGCGACGGCACCTTTAAGGAGGTTCACCGGGCCGGCATCATCTACGTCCTGACATGTACGTCCTGCGCGGCATGCCGTCCCTCTACGTGCTGGACGGCGCGCACCGCGTCCTGGCCAAGTACGCCACGCCCGAGCGCGTGGTACCGTTCATTTGTGGAAAGGACTAACGCTTTTTGGCATGCTCCATTAGGTTCTGCACCTCATTCCAATAGAAGAAGGCTTCGATATTACTCTTTTTGAACTTATTGAGTTTGGTTGGCAACGGGACTGAAATGACGGCATCCGAAAGTGCGGTGGCATTGTCATTGTCATTGTCAAAATGATGCACATCGTTTACTCCCATTTCTATAAGTTTGCTCAGATAGGCTGCTTTGGCAGCATTGATGATGACACTGTCGATTGTATAGTTCTCGCTGTGAATAAAATTGCGAACTTTATTGATCCCGGCATTGAGCAAGGTAAATTCTTTAGGCGCTATTCCGCCACGAAGAGATAGGCAGCGTAACGATGTCGGAATAATGATTCTCCTCGAACAATACATCCAGCAGGATCTTATCCTGGCTATACCCGGACGGATAGGCAACTTGATAATGGTATTTTGCATGGCGCTTGGGAACACTTGAGCGGGTATTGCGCGCGACAAGCTCAACTTCTCCAAATCCGTATTCCGAAGAATAGACACGCAAATAATCTTCAATCTGCATATCAGGAAGACAAATAATGTCCACATCCGTAGAAAGGCGTTTACTGCTGTTCAGATGAAGCATGATTGCGGACCCTCCTTTGAACAGCAAAGGACATCCTGCACGCACCAAGGCCGCGAGCAAAGAAAATGCCCGAATCGTCTTTTCCGCAAGTGATATGTTCTTTACTCCGTTCGCTCGCGCTACCTGTTCAATCCATTCATACGTTCGGCTGTCAGGATGTATCATGGGTTTATCGTATTGAGTATTTCCGTGATTCTGTCCTTGCGGTTGCGTCGGGTTGCATACCGGAGCAGGCGGCGGACATTCATATCGTGTATCTGGAAAGCATTTTCATAAATGGTATACAACTCTGCCCCTTGTGCAAATAGCAATTCATGATCACAGGCTGCGTCGACGAGAATTTTTTCTAACGTCGGAACAAGGTAATCATGCACGGAGACAACAGGCGCTTCCTTAATCAAGGGACGAACAATGATCAGCTCATCCGTTGTAATATATCGTTCACACTCTTGCTCCGTTGGGTTTAAAAGAATGGTTTTATATTCTTGAAGCCCACGTAAAAAGTAGAATACCGACTCCGAGGCATCTCGTTCAACATCCACGAACAGGAAGCGTACTGCCGGGATGTGTTGCATGTAACGAGTAAGCACGGCCGGTTTCCAAATGCAGAAATCGGCAAACGGGAACTTGACGCGCACCTGCCGGGCAAGGCTCAATTCTTCTTCCGAGGGAGCATAGTGAAATTCTTTTTTAGCATGCTTTGCAGGAAAGCTGTAGAGCCCACGCCCTTCATTCTGTAATTGCCCGCTGCGGGCAAGACGATACAATGCAACCTTGGCAGAAGACGGGGCAATATGATGCGATTTCAAATACTGCATTAGCCCAGCACGCTGAAACGGTGCGTTCTGCGTTGAGGCATACTGCCTAATATGGTCGGCTATCGTCATAAATCCTTATGTTGCTCCTGCATACAAAGGTAATCAAATTTGGCAAATAATTAAAATTTTGCCGAATCTGTTTACTTTTATATGCTATTTTGATCCGCTATGTTTTTATCCCGGGCTGTCCCTGCTATCTCCGTCATAATGGCAAGCTCCCGCTCGTTTATCGTGCCATCTGAAAATCCTTAGAAAACTACGGAGAAGCTACGGAGAAAATTACGGAGAAAGCTACGGAGAAAGCTACGGAGAGTACTACACAGAGGGTGTTTGACCTGATGAAAAAAGACACTGACATTACCATCGACGAAATAGCTGCAAGCATCGGTATTACAAGAAATTCAAGATGATTGACCGTATAGGCGACGATTTTGGCGGCCATTGGGAAGTCATTAAAAATAGTTTTCGTATCTTTGAAGCCGCAATACGATGACAAAGAAGAACATTCAATCCCAGTATGCGGCTTTCCGGGCGTGGCAGCAGCGTCCTTACGAAGTGGCGCCCCTCGCCGACGAGGAGCATGAATGCGCCACCTGCGGCACCCGTTATCAGGGCAACTACTGCCCCCGGTGCGGGCAGTCCGCCCGTATCGGCCGCTACTCCGCGAAAACGGCCCTGCAGGAACTCCTCGACCAGTGGGGCATTGGCAATCGCAGCCTGCTACGGACCATCCGTGATCTGATCCTGCGGCCGGGCTACCTGATCCGCGACTATCTGGCCGGCCGGCAGCGGGCCTATTTCCCGCCCTTCAAGCTGCTTTTTCTGCTGACCACCGTATCGGTCGCCACCGCCTGGCTCAAAAGCCGGCTGTTCGGCGGCGCTCCCGTGGCCACGGGGGCCATGAATGTTCCGGAACCCGCCGTCGACGGCAGTGCGCAAGCCTTCGAGCTGGGAATCCGTCATGTGATGGAATGGTTCAACCGCACCCAGGAATTGTTTCCCAATATTTTCTCGCTCGCGATAACCGTTCTGCTGACCTTGGGCGTCTATCTCTTTTTCCGCAAGGCGAAAGCCATTCCCCATCTGCGCTTCGCGGAGACGTTCATAGCCATGGTTTACATTGCCAACATGACGTCCCTCTACGACATCGTGGTGCAATTCCTGCCCTTGTCGTCCGACCTCTCGATGATCTCGCTCTGCCTGATCGTCATCCCGCTGAAGCAACTGTCCGGATTCGGTTGGATGAGTACGATCCTGCGCGTGGCGGCAGCGGTCGTGCTGGATGTGGTCTTGTTTGTCCTGCTCTTCTTTCTGGCGGCCGTCGTGGTGGGATTCATCGGGGCGTGAAATCCATTCGCGGTTGGAACGGGGCGGATCAACGTCGTGTCCCGCAAGGACGTTGATGCGCTCTACGAGCACCATTTCCTGCATTCGCTGGGCATCGCGGAGTATGTCCGCCGCCGTCCTGGATCTCGGCACCGGAGGCGGCTTTCCCGGAATGCCGCTCGCGGTCGAATCCCCCGACGCGCGCTTCACGCTCTGCGACTCCATCGGCAAGAAAATCCGGGTGGCGCCGGAATCTTGACAGGGTACGATTTGACTGCGCCTTGATTTTATGTTTTTCCGTTTTTTCACTACCTTTGCGCCGCAAAATCGTAAGAAACCCAAGATTCATGCGGATTGTAGGCAACTGAAGTTTTTCGCAGCCTGGCAGAGCTGAAACTCCAAGTACCAACAAAACGTGAATCAAAATGAATCGGACAAAATCGGGCAATCTTACTTTCACCATCCTTTCGATTTCCCTTCTTACCGTGATGGCCGGGGCGGCGATGGCTCCTGCGCTCGGTGTCATCCGCGGGCATTTCGCGGAGCAGAGCGGCCTGACGGTGCAGCTTATCGTGAGCCTGCCGGCGCTCTTTATCATCATTGCCAATTTCTTTTTTCCGGCTCTGTGCCGTTTGATGAAGACCAGGACCATGGCAGTGCTGGGCCTCTGCATGTATATCGCTTTCGGCGCCGGGGCGTTCTTTGCGCGGGATATCCTGACCGTACTTGCGATGAGGGCTTTGCTGGGCGTAAGCGTCGGAATGATAATGCCGTTGTCCACCGGGCTGCTGGCATATTATTTCCCGCCGGAGGAACAGGCTCGCCTGATGGGCCTTTCGGCTTTTATGAATCAGACGGGCGGAGTGATTGCGACTTTTCTCAGCGGGTTCCTCTGCGCCTTCGGGTGGAATTTTTCGTTCTTGGTGTATCTGCTTGGCGTGATCGCCTTGGTGCTCGTCGTCGCGTTCCTTCCGAATGACAGGCTGGCGGCCGGCAAGAGGCGGGGCAGGTCTGCGGCGTCGCTGCTGCGCTTTGCGCCGTCCGTGACTGGCATGTTCCTGTTGATGATTCTGTTTTTCATCTTCCCGACCAATTTCGCCATCACCTCGCTTTCCAACGGGTCCCTGACGCCGGACGGGATTACTCTTATTATGGTAGGTCTTGACGTGGTCGCGGCGGCCGTCGGGCTTGTGTTCGGACGGATGATGAAATCCTTTCCGCGCGCAATGAAATATATGGCTCCGGTCGGATTTACCCTCGGCTTCATGTGCTTTTCGGCGGGAACGGAACTTTTCTGGCTGTTGGCCGGCTCCGTCCTGATCGGCCTTGCAAACGGCGTCGGCGTGCCTTATCTGAACACTGTCGCTTCCGTCAAGGGCGGAAAGGATGCGGCCGCTGCCGTGATGCCGCTGCTTTCGGCGGCGATGTTTCTCGGCCAGTTCGTCTCTCCGCTCATCGTCAGTTCCTGCGCAAGGCTGTTTACGGGTGTGACCGCACCGTACAAAGTAGGTGTCGTCATCGGGATTGTCTTTATCGTTCAGGCTTTCTGTTCAAGGAAATATCAGTCGGTGTCAGTTTGAAGCGTATTGCCAAATAACGGAAATATTGTTTGTTTTTCCAGAAAAAATCATAAGCATGCAACGGATGATTCTTCGTACTTTAGCAAAATGAAAAAGTATTTTGTCATTGCAGCAACGGCGCTTGCGGGCATGAATTTCTGCGAAAGCGCCAGATCGCAGTCCTTGCCGGACGGCGAAAACTCAACAGAGTCATCCGTTGTGTATTTTACCCGCGACATCAGCCCCGAAGGGCTGGTCCGCGTCTATGAGGCGCTGGGCGTGAAGGCGTCCGGCCGCGTGGCGGTGAAGATCTCCACGGGGGAGTCGGAGAAGTCCAATCATCTGCGCCCGGAACTTATCGGCGACCTGGTGAAGAAGGTGAACGGCACGTTGGTGGAGTGCAATACGGCATATTTCGGAAACCGTTCCAGTACGGCTGCGCACAGGGCTGAGATCGCCAGGCGCGGCTATGAAAAGATCGCCCGCGTGGACATCATGGATGAGGAGGGCGAGATCAAGATCCCTGTCAGGGACACCAAGTGGCTCAAGTACGACATTGTGGGCTCCCATCTGCAGAACTATGACTTTATGATTAATCTGGCCCACTTTAAGGGCCATGCGATGGGCGGATTCGGCGGAGTGCTGAAGAACGCTTCCATCGGCGTGGGATCGCAGAACGGCAAGGCCTATATCCATTCCGCGGGCAAGACGGAAGACTGGCATCACATGTGGGAGAATATGCCCGAAGGCTGGGCGGAGAGTCCTGAGAAGAATACGCCGTTTATAGAGTCGATGGCTGCCGCTGCGCAGGCAGTGCACGATTTTATGAAAGGGAATGTTATCTATATAGATGTGATGAACAACATCTCCATAGATTGCGACTGCGACGGCAATCCGCACAGGCCGACCGTGGCCGACATCGGCATCGCCGCTTCGCTGGACCCGGTGGCTCTGGATAAGTTCTGCCTGGATCAGGTCTTCAATCTTCCCGAAGACGATGACAACGACGCCAAGCCCTTGATAGAGAGGATTAACCAAAGGCACGGCACGCACATAGTCTACAGGGCCGAGGAAAACGGTCTCGGTACGACGAATTATTCCGTGGTGGACATCGATAAATAAATATTTTTAAAGGGTACTTTGATTTGGCACATTGTCTTTCTATTTTTACGATGAAAAAAAATGTGCTATGATACCTTTTCTGAAACAGGTCGCGGAGCATTATTACCGCAGGGGAGGCATCGGAGGGATATGTTTTATTTTCCCGAACCGTCGCTCCACGGCCTTTTTCCGCAAATATCTCGGTGAGACCGTGGCGGCGGATCCGGAGGCCGTGCCTTTCAGGGCTCCGGACATGATGGCCGTGAATGATTTTTTCCGCAGGGCCGGCGGTTTCGAGGCGACGGACAGGATTCCGCTGCTTCTCGAATTGTATGCGTGCTACCGGAAACTGTATGCGAGGGCGGAGAGTCTGGATGATTTCATTTTCTGGGGAGACGTGCTGCTCGGGGATTTCGACGATACGGACAAGTATCTTGCCGATCCGAGGCGGCTGTTTACCAATGTGGCTGATTTCAAGAGTATACAGGATGATTTTTCTTATCTGAGCGAAGGCCAGAGGGAGGCGATGGAGGCTTTCGTGTCGCATTTCCGCAGCGGGGCCGGAGGGCCGGCGGCCGATACGGGCTCGGATGATCCGGGGGTGAAGGCCCGTTTCCTGTCTATATGGAACATACTTTATCCGCTTTATACGGATTTCAACAAAGTGTTGAAGTCCAAGGGAATGGCGTATGAGGGCATGATGTACAGGAGTCTTGCGGAACGGATGAGGGACGGCAGCGCGGCCGATGTGCTGCGGCCTGCGTTCCCGGATACGGAACTATATGTCTTCGTGGGACTCAATGCGCTTAATGAATGTGAGAAGACCGTGCTGAGGCGGATGAGGGACGCGGGCCTTGCCGAGTTCTGCTGGGACTATTCGGGAGATCTCATTAGGGATCCTCAGAACAAGTCGTCTTTTTTCATGAAGGACAATATCCGTGAATTTCAGCAGGCTCCGGGGCTCGAATTGGATCCCGGAGGCGTGTCGGTGCCTGATGTCAGTGTAGTTTCGGTGCCGTCGGCCGTGGGGCAGGCGAAGCTCCTGCCCTCCCTGCTCGCAGGGTTCGGCCCCGTCGCCGCAGGCGACTGGGTCCGCACGGCCATCGTGCTTCCGGACGAATCACTCCTTTCCACGGTATTGAATTCCATACCTCCGGAGATAGAGGACATCAATGTGACGATGGGCTATCCCATGAAGGGGAGCGCGATATACGCCCTGCTTTCCGCCTGCAATTCCCTTCAGCTCCATATGCGCGGCCATGACGGCGGCTGGTCCTTCTACCACCGTCAGGTGCGCGCCATTCTGTCCGACAGCCTTTTTCTGCGCATCGCCACGGATGAAGAAAAGGAGCTTGCGGCCCGCATCAGGCACGACGCCAAATATTATGTGCCGCTCGGCGACCTTGCCGGCACGCCTTTTTCCGATGCCGTCTTCCGCCCGGTGGCATGCCGTCCCGATGTCGCGGACCCCGCCCAGACAAGGGCGTTGCAGGATTATCAGACGGAGCTGCTTGCTCTCATCGACGGCCGTCTCCGTGAGTCCGGCGGAATGCCTGCGGAGCAGGATTTCGTAAAGAAATGCATGACAGCCGTCAATATGCTCCGCATGGTGACGCTCGAGGTCATGCCCGCGACGTACATGCGCATCCTCGACCGCATCCTGTGCGGCATCTCGGTGCCGTTCCTCGGCGAACCGCTCCGCGGACTGCAGATTATGGGGCCGCTGGAGACCAGGGCGCTCGACTTCGAGAACGTCATCATCCTGTCCGCCAACGAAGGGGTTTTCCCGCAGCGTACTGTAAGTTCTTCTTTCATTCCCCCGGAGCTCCGCAGGGGCTTCGGCCTGCCCGCTTATGAATATCAGGATTCGGTACGGTCCTATTATTTCTACCGCATGATTTCCCGTGCCTCCAAAGTGTGCCTTGTGTGCGATTCGCGCACCGACGGCCTCAAGTCCGGGGAGGAAAGCCGTTTCATAAAGCAGCTTGAATATCATTTCGGGCTTCCGCTGCACAGGTCGGTCGCCGTCACGGAGCTGTTTCCGAACCATGACGACGGCAGGTCTGTGCCGAAGACGGAGGCGGATGCGGAGGCCATCCGCTCGATGGATCTTTCGGTGACCGCCCTGCAGCATTATATCACGTGCCCGGCCAAGTTTTATTTTGCCGATCTGAAAAAGCTGCGTCCGGATGAAGATGTGGCGGAATCGCTCGACGGCAGGATGATAGGGAACGTGTATCATGCAGTGATGCAGGCCCTTTATCTCGGCGGCGAGGCCATGCGGACGGATTTCCCGATGAAGGACAGGGCTGCCGTGGCGGCCGGCGTCAAGGCTCCGCTCGAATATGTCACAAGGGATTATATAAACGGCTGGCTTCGCCGCGAGGGCGATCTGCGCAGGCGGATACGTTTCCTCATATGCGAGGAAATGAACATGCGCGAGATAAGCGGACGCAACCTTGTCATTGAGAACATCATTCTCGAATATGTGAAACGAACCCTGCACCGTGAACTGGAGCTCATGGACGTCTACGGGACGGGACGCATACGCATTCTGGGCCTGGAGTACCGCTGCCGCACCGATTTCTGCGGCCTGCATTTCAAGGGCTTTCTCGACAGGGTGGACAGCCTGCGCGAGGGGGAGATACGCGTGGTCGATTACAAGACCGGCAAAGTGACCGGACATGATCAGGTGACTGACGGACCGGAAGCCGCCGGGACCGTGGAAAGGCTGTTCGGCGAGAAGGAGCGGGACCGTCCCAAAATCGCGCTGCAGCTTTTCATGTACGACATGTTCCTCCGCGGAGATCCGCGGTTTTCCGGCATGGAGATAGTGAACTCAGTCTACGATGTCCCGGGATTCTTCTCCGGAGGCATCCGTAACGTCCCGGTGGGCAGGGAGTTCGCTGCCGGGGTGACGGAGCGGCTCGGCACGTTGCTCGGGAGCATGACGGACGTATCGGTGCCTTTCACGAGGACGGAGGACAGGGATGCCTGCAGATATTGCGATTTCAAATTGATTTGCGGAAGATGATAACCATAATGAAAGCTTCTGCGGGATCGGGAAAGACTTTCAATCTCGCGAAAAAATATATTGAACTTCTGTTCCGCAGCCATGATCCGGCCGCGTACAGGCATATCCTTGCAGTGACCTTTACCAACAAGGCCACCGACGAGATGAAGGGCAGGATATTGCAGAAACTGAACGTACTGGCCACCGATCCGCGCAGTTCGGGCTATTTCGACGATTTCGTTCCTGCCGTGTTCGCATCCGAGGATGAGCTGCGCCGCTGCGCCCGCCGCTGTCTCAGCGCCATCCTGCATGACTACGGGGCATTTGCGGTCAGCACCATAGACCGTTTTTTCCAGCAGACGCTGAGGGCGTTTGCCCACGAGATAGGCAGGTTCGCCTCATATCAGGTGGAGCTGGACAAGAAGTCGCTCGTCACGGAGAGCGCGGACCGTTTTCTCGATTCCATAACGGAACGCGACGCTCAGGTTCTCAGATGGCTGACCGACGGAGCCATAAAAAGAATGAGCGAGGGAGGCCGTTTCCGGCTCGACGAGGCCGTGGAGGAGTATGCGGTCGATGTGCTTTGCTCCGATTCCTATGCGGAGATGGCCGGGCGTACGGGCGCGGACGAGTCCGTGAGCTATTCGAGGGAGAATCTGTCCCGTATCCGGGGGACCTGCAGGCGCATGCTGTCCTCCTATCGGGAGTCCGTGGCTTCGGCCGCGCGCAAAGCCGTTTCCCTTTTCGGCGACGCCGGCATTCCTTTGGACAGGACGTATTACAAATTCATGTGCGGCATCGAATCCAAATATGCCGGGCTGAAGCCGGATGACAAGATAGAGCCGCCTTCGGACAGGACGCTGAAGATTGCGGCCGATCCGATGAAATGGTTCTCCAAGGCGGAAGCCGCAAAATGGCGCCCCTGCACAACGCCCGAAATGGAGTCGGCGCTGGCCGGGTTCGCCGGACTCTTCGGAAAGGACTACGACGTATACCGCACCGCGGAAATAATTGACGGCCAGCTGTACGGGCTCGGCGTCGTGGCGGACATAAGCCGTGAGCTGTCGGCCCTTATGAAGGAGAAGAACGTCATGGCCCTGAAAGATTCCGATTCGATACTCCGCAAGATAATAGACGGTTCCGACACACCGTTTATATATGAGAAGACCGGGGTGCGCTACCATAATTTTCTTTTGGACGAGTTTCAGGACACGTCTTTTATGCAGTGGAGCAATTTCCTGCCGCTTGTCCGCAACAGCGAGGCCCAGGGTTTCGAAAGCCTCATCGTGGGGGACGTCAAGCAGTCGATTTACCGGTGGCGCGGCTCCGACTGGCATCTTCTCAATACCGGTCTGCAGCGCGAATTCGGCATCGCGGACGATGATGTGGTGTCGCTTCAGGACAATTACAGGACTCTGCGCGAGATAGTTGAGTTCAACAACGGCTTTTTCGGATTCGCCGCCGGAGAGGCTGACCGTCTGGCCGGAGTCGACCCGTCTTCGCCCGACAGCGTTTCCCGCATCTATGGCGACGTCCGCCAGCGGCCCCGGACCGGAGATGACGCTCCGGGCAGCGTCGAAGTGGTTTTCTGCGGGAGCGAGGAGGCCGAGATGGATGAGATTCTCAAAGGCGTGCGTGCCGTAAAGGATGCGGGAGGGGAGTACGGCATGACGGCCGTTCTCGTCCGGAAGAACGACATGGGGGCCGCCGTCGCCGACATGCTTGTGAAGAACGGCATTCCTGTGGTGTCGGACGATTCCCTGAAAGTCAAGTCTTCCGTCACTGTGCGCCGCCTTGCCGCCCTGCTTTCCTATATGGACAATCCTGACGACGGTATCAATGCCTATCTTGCGACCGAACTCGGCGTGCGGCTGCCTGAAAATCATTATCCTCTTGCCGAGCTTTGCGAACTTCTGGCAGGGAAGCTGAGGGAGCTGGACGGAGAGCTTTTCCGCCGGGAAATCCCCTATGTGCTCACTTTCCTCGACAAGGTCCTCGAATGGACGTCTTCCAACGGCAACGACCTCGGGGCTTTCCTCAAGTGGTGGCGGGACGAGGACGCGGTCATAAGTTCTTCCGAATCGTCCGGCGCCGTGCGGATAATGACGATACACAAGGCCAAGGGGCTTGAATTCCCTTATGTCATAGTTCCTTTCGCGGAAAAGATGGAACTGTCTGACAGCCTTGCCTTGAAATGGTGTACTCCGGCCGCCGAAGGTACCGGACTTGAGTCCGTAGGGCATGAGGCCTACCGTGTCAGGATGAGCGGCAAGGCACAGCGGAGCCTGTTTGCGGAAGATTATGAAAAAGAAATGCGCCTGCAATTTATTGACGGCATAAATATTTTTTACGTGGCTCTGACGAGGGCTGAAAAGGGCTTGAAGATAATCGCCGCTGCTCCTTCGGAAAAGGCTGCGGCAGGGAAATCGCCGGCGCGGAATAATATGGCGACGCTGCTGCATGCCTATGTGGCCGGCAGGGGACTGTCGCAGGAAGATGACGGCACTTTGAGGTTCACCGCCGGTGCTGCGTATGATTTCGGCTCGCCGCTCCTTCGCGGAAAAACGGTGCCGTTCTATGACGGGGACCGGGATTTCTTCCCCGCGGCGGCCGACGGCCGGCTCAGGTTTGCTTCGGGGGAAATGTCGCCCGAACGCCTGCATGGCATAGCTATGCATGACATACTTTCACGGGTGAAAAAAACTTCGGATCTCGGTCCGGCCGTGGCCGCCGCCGTGATGTCCGGACTTCTGACGGAAGAAGAAAAGGATTCCGCTGAACGGTTCCTGCGCGGGCGCATCGAGTCCGTTGCCGGGCGCGGCTGGTTCCCGGAGGACGGGGCCGGAGTGTTCAACGAAACGAGCTTTTTCGGCCGCGACGGTCTCGAGTACCGTCCGGACAGGGTAGTGATACGTGACGGCGCGGCAGCCATAATCGATTACAAGTTCGGGGCGCGGGAACCTGCCCACCGCAGGCAGGTCATGCGCTACGCCGGCATTTTCAGGGACATGGGGTATTCTGCC
The DNA here is from genome assembly GCA_947588835.1 of uncultured Bacteroidales bacterium. Classification (GTDB taxonomy): domain Bacteria; phylum Bacteroidota; class Bacteroidia; order Bacteroidales; family UBA932; genus Cryptobacteroides. The sequence continues at coordinate 12,031 of CANPZS010000001.1, forward strand.
GTGAGCGCGTATCTGTGGTATTTCGGCGAGGAAGATGAAAACGCGGTTGAGGAGATTTGCCATTAAAATGTTATATTTGCAAAATATCGAATCATATTTATGGAAGGAAACGAAAATACCGTCAAGCTTTACTACAATACCGAAGTCGAAAAGCTGAAGATGCCGGAATACGGCAGGAACGTACTGAAGATGGTGGAACAGCTCCGCGAAATCGATGACAGGGAGAAGCGGAGCCGCCAGGCCGCGGCCATTGTGAGGGTGATGGAAACACTTAATCCCTACGTGCATCAGCAGGACAACTTCGAGCACAAGCTCTGGGATCACCTGTATATGATCGCCGGCTTCGATCTGGATATAGACTCGCCGTATCCGGCTCCGGTGCCCGAGGAAATGCAGAGCCGGCCGCGGATGGTTCCCATAAAGAAAAGGCCCATCAAGGCCAACCATTACGGCCGCAACATAGAGAGCATTATAGATTTGGTGGCCGGGGAGCCGGACGGGGAAACCAAGACCGCCATGATACGTTCGCTCGCCATATACATGCGCCAGCAATATCTGATATGGAACAAGGACAGCGTAGCCGACGAGACCATTTTCAGCGACATCGAGAAGCTATCGGACTACAGGATCAAGGTGCCGGAAGGGCTGGGACTCACCAAGCTGGCTTCCGACGCCAATTTCTCACGGCCGGGCCTCAATCTCAATTTCGGCGGTCAGGGAAATAACGCCCGCGGCCGCAACGGCATGCGCGGCCGCCGCATGGGAGGCAAAAAGAAATGACTCCTGAAAGGAAGAACAAAATATATCTGGTGACGGGACTCATAGCCATGGCATTTGCCGCAACGGCCCTTGTGTCTTCCGTTTCGTATTGCTTTACATGGCAGGCCGATCAGAGCCTTGCCGGAGCCACTCTTTCCGAACAGTCGGAAGACGTCCTCAATTCGGGCGGCCCTGTCGGATTCAGGCTCGGGCGGTTTCTCGTGGGACAGAGTTTCGGACTGGCGGCATTCGTCCTCATAGGCTTTTTTGCCGTCCTGGCCGTGAAGCTTTTCTTCCGCCGCGATAATTTCCGTATCCTCGACGCCTCCGTGCTGACTCTTACGGGGACGTTCCTGCTTTCCATGACTCTCGCCTGCCTGTCACCGCTTTTGTCTTTGCAAAATGCCTTTGGCGGAAGTCTCGGCGGGGAATGCGGCATGTTTGTCGTGGAATGGATGCAGAGCATGTTCGGCGTCATTCTTACATGGGTCTTTCTGCTTCTCCTCATCGTCCTGTGGCTTATTTTTGCAAGCAGGCGATTCTTCACGTGGGTGACGTCCGCCCGGCCTGTCCGCAGGGTAAAGGAAGCGGCTCCGTCGCCGCAGTATGGCGGGACCTCCGAAGTTCCGTCGCCTGAGGATGATGTGGAAGAAGATGAAGAATATGACGACGAGGTTCCTGAGGCTGAAGCGCCGGAGGAGCCTGTGCGCAAAGAAGAAGTGAAAGTGCCTGACATTCCCGCAAATCCGTCGGAGCCGGAAGAACGGAATGCGGACGAAGGCATGGAGGTGATCAAGGATGACAGCCTGAACGGTCCCGTCAGGGAGGAATTGACCCGCCTCGACATGAGGGACGAACTTCCGGACTATGTTTTCCCGCCTCTCGACCTGCTCGGCAATTATGATTCGTCCCGCAGGGAAGTGTCGAGCGAGGAATTGGAACGCAACAACAACAAGATACGTGCGACGCTCGCCAATTACAAGATTCAGGTGAGCGAGGTCAAGGCCGTGGTAGGCCCTACGGTGACTCTGTATAAGGTGAAGCCCGCTCCGGGAGTGAAGATAGCGGCCATAAAGAACCTCCAGGAGGACATAGCCATGCAGCTGAATGCCAGGGGTGTGAGGGTGGTGCCGCTGTCCGATTCGGTGGGCATAGAGGTGGCCAACGACCAGTCTTCCATAGTGCCGTTGAAGGCCCTGCTGAACGATGCGTCGTTCCGCGAGAGCAAGGCGGAGCTTCCGATAGCCATCGGATATACCATCACGCAGAAAGTCAAGGTGTTCGATCTTGCCGATGCGCCCCATCTGCTGGTGGCCGGCGCCACCAAGCAGGGCAAGTCGGTGGGCCTCAATGTCATAGTGGCTTCACTCCTGTATTCCCGCCACCCGTCCGAGCTGAAATTCGTCTTCATAGATCCGAAGATGGTGGAATTCTCATTGTACGCCAAGCTCCTGAAGCATTATCTTGCCGTTCTGCCGGGAGCGGTCAGCGAAGAGGATGAAAAGAACAGGGCGATAGTGAAGAACCCCAAGCTCGCGGGCGAGATATTGAAGTCCCTGTGCGTGGAGATGGACAAGAGGTACGAACTGCTCAGCCTCGCCGGCGTGAACAACATCAAGCTGTACAACGAGAAATACAAGGACCGTCATCTGCTTCCCACGGAGGGACATCGTTTCCTCCCGTATCTGGTGGTGGTCATAGACGAATATGCCGATCTCACCATGTCGGTGGGCGCCGGTCCCGAATCCAAGGCTCTCGCCCGCGGCATAACCACTTCCGTTATCCGTCTTGCCCAGAAGGGGCGTGCGGCCGGGCTCCATGTGATACTCGCCACGCAGCGTCCTACCGTGGATGTGGTGACGGGCCTCATAAAGACCAATTTCCCTATGCGGATAGCGTTCAGGGTAACTTCGGGCGTGGATTCTTCCACCATCCTCGGCGCGCCGGGGGCTGAGAAGCTGATAGGCAACGGCGACATGCTGATTTCCAGCGGCGTGGAGATGGAGCGTGTGCAGTGCGGCTATATAAGCAACGACGAAATCCGCGCGATTACGCAATTCATAGGTTCACAGAATACTTACCGCAAGTGCTACAATATTCCTTACTATCTGCCGGAAGCGGAGCCGGAATCGGGCGACGACGGAGGCGGCATGATAGACATGAAGAATATAGACGAGCGTTTCGAGGAGGCCGCCCGCATGGTGGTCGTTTCACAAAAGGGCTCCACCTCGGATCTCCAGAGGCATCTTGGCATGGGTTATGCAAAGGCAGGCAGGGTGATGGATCAGCTGCAAGCGGCAGGCATAGTCGGACCGCAGTCCGGCACCAAGCCGCGTGAAGTTCTGATCAAGGATCTGAACGAACTGGAAGAACTGCTTAAGCATTATCTCAACGACCGGAGCTGAAGATGAAATTTTTTTCTTTTTTGACCATTGCGCTGCTTTCTTTCGCGTCCGTCCGGGCCGCATGGGGGCAGAGTCGGGACGGAGCCGCCCTGCTCGGCCGCATGGCCGGACACAGGGTAAGTTTCGGCTATGGATGTACGGTGGACGATGTCTCTTATTCAGGCCGTATAACGTTGCAGGATACGGCTTTCGTGATGCACGGCTTCGGCGGCATGGAGGTTTTCAGCGACGGCGTCACACGATGGACCGTTGACACGGCGGCCGAAGAAGTTCTTGTCGAGAATGAGAAGGATGCCGGCATATTGGCCTCGCCCGGCCGTCTCGTGGGAGCCTGGGAGGATTTCTTCACGCTGTCAGGAGACAGGTTCGTCCCGCGCCGGGACTGTGACATCTCCTACATCGTCATAGAGGCCTGTACTGAAGACTCCCTCGACGCTTCCGTGCTCCTGTCCGACGGCAGGACCGCCCGCTTTTCGCTCGGCGATATCGTGTTTGCGGAGAAGGGGCCGGAGTCGGATTTCGTATTCGACGCCGCATCCGCGGGAGATTCGTTCATAGTTACTGATTTGCGCTGAAAAATTCATGGTCGTGCCTGAAACCGGAAACATAGTCATACGCGGAGCCAACGTTAACAACCTGAAGAATCTGTCGGTGGAGATTCCACGCGGCAAATTCGTGGTCATTACCGGCATTTCAGGCTCGGGCAAGTCTTCCCTTGCCTTCGACACTTTGTTCGCGGAGGGCCAGAGGCGTTTCGCCGAAAGCCTGTCATCCTATGCGAGGCAGTTCCTCGGCAGGATGGCCAAGCCGGACGTGGAGCTTATCGAGGGCATTCCGCCCGCAATAGCCATAGAGCAGAAAGTAAACGTGCGGAATCCGCGTTCCACGGTGGCCACCGCCACGGAGATATACGATTATCTGAAACTGATTTTCGCGCGCATAGGCAGGACCTATTCTCCGGTGAGCGGCAGGGAGGTGAAATGCCATACTGTCAATGACGTACTTGAATATATCTTTGAGGAGGGCGTGACGGCCGCCTACGTGCTTGCCGACATAGGATGGAAATCCCGCCAGGACAAGGTCGAGGCGATGCTTTCCCTCAAGGAGAACGGCTATTCGAGATTTTTCGATCAGGATTCCGGCCGCGTGCTTCGCATAGAGGAAGTGATGCAGATGGCGGACGGCGGGGTTTATCCCGACAATCTGTATCTTCTCGTCGACAGGGTCAGGTTGTCCGGAGCCCCGGATGAAGACATGAGGGCCCGTCTGCAGTCGTCCGTGGCAGCGGCGTTTTCCGACGGGGACGGGTCGATGTCTGTGCGCAGGGAGCTTGCCGGGGGCGTCGCCGAATTTATGGAATTTCACAGCCGCATGGAGCTGGACGGGATGGTTTTCCGCGAGCCTGACGAATTCATGTTCAGTTTCAACAGTCCGCTCGGCGCCTGTCCGGTATGCGGAGGTCTCGGCAAGATAATAGGCATAAGCGAAGATCTGGTCGTGCCCGACAAGACGAAAAGCATCTATGACGGGGCAATAGCCTGCTGGCGGGGCGAGAAAATGGGATGGTTCAAAGACCGCGTCGTGCGGGTGGCCGGACGTTACGGCATCCCCGTGTTCGAGCCGTATTGCAATCTTTCCGACAAGGTGAAGAAAATTTTGTGGGAAGGCCACAGCGTGGACGGGGACGAAGATTCCATCGTAGGCATAAATGAATTTTTCAAGTGGGTGGAGTCCAACCGCTACAAGATACAATATAAATACATGCTGAGCCGCTATTCCGGACGCACGGTATGCCATGAGTGCGGAGGCACGAGACTGCGCCGGGAAGCCCTGTATGTCCGCGTGGGAGGCAGGAACATCGGGGAACTGCTCGAAATGAACGTGGACGCGCTGCTGTCCTTTTTCTCCGGGCTGGAACTGACCGATTATGAAAGGAGCGTGGCGGGCAGGGCAATAGATGAGGTGGTCACCCGGCTCGGGTACATAAAGGACGTTGGACTGTCGTACCTTGCCATGAACCGCAGCTGCAATACCCTGTCGGGAGGCGAGAGCCAGAGGGTCAGCCTGGTGACGGCTCTCGGCAGTTCTCTGGTGGGGTCCATGTATATCCTTGACGAACCGAGCATAGGGCTGCATCCGCGCGACACGGCACGGCTTATAGAAGTGCTGCGCCGCCTGAGGGACATAGGCAATACGGTGGTCGTGGTGGAACATGACGAAGAGATGATACGGGCGGCCGACATGCTTATAGACATGGGGCCTTTGGCCGGCGCAGGCGGAGGGAAAATAGTGTTCCGCGGAAAGTATGGCGCGGACCTGCCTGCAAAGACCGTGGATGCGTCGCTCACCCTGCAGTATCTTTCCGGAAAAAGGACCCGGTATACGAGGGAGAAACGGGGATGGAACTATTCGATATGCGTGCGCGGCGCAATGGAACACAATCTGAAGAATATAGACGCCGAATTCCCGCTCGGAGTGCTTACCGTTGTGTCGGGAGTCAGCGGCAGCGGCAAGTCCACTCTTGTGGGAGACATATTGTACCGCGCTCTCAACAGGAGGATAAATGAGACGGGAGACCTGCCCGGCATTTTCAGGGGGCTGGACGGCAATCTGGACAGGATTTCCCGTGTGGAATACGTCGACCAGAATCCTATCGCCAAAAGTTCCCGTTCCAACGCCGTGACGTATCTGAAAGTATACGATGATATACGGAAACTGCTGTCCGAGCAGCAATACGCCAGAATAAACGGTTTCACGCCTTCGTACTTTTCATTCAATCAGGACGGCGGGCGTTGTCCGGAGTGCCAGGGCGACGGAGTGGTGAAGATCGGCATGCAGTTCATGGCCGACGTGACGATGGTGTGCGAGACATGCGGCGGCAAGCGTTTCAAGCCTGAAATATTGGAAGTCAAATATTGCGGGCGCAATATAGACGACATATTGAACATGAGCGTTGAGGAGGCCATCGCTTTCTTTTCGGGACGCAAGGAGCCTCTTGCCGCTTCCATAGTTTCCGGCCTGCAGCCTCTCGTCGACGTGGGGCTTTCGTATATCAAGCTCGGACAGAGCAGCAGTACGCTTTCCGGAGGAGAAAGCCAGCGCATCAAGCTCGCCTATTTCCTGTCGATGAGCCGGAATGCGGACAGGCCGCGCCGCGACAATATCCTGTTCATATTCGACGAGCCTACCACGGGCCTTCATTTCTATGACGTGGAGAAATTGCTGAAGGCTTTCGACGTACTTCTCTCCGACGGGCACACCATAGTGGTGGTGGAGCATAATACGGATGTAATACGTGCGGCCGACTGGGTGATAGATCTCGGGCCGGACGCGGGGGACGACGGCGGACGTATAGTCTTTGCCGGCACTCCCGAAGATATGGTCAAGAATTCCGATACTTTTACGGCCCGATATTTGTCCGGCCATATCGGATGAGAAATGATTTATGGATGCAGTGATAACATATGTAAACGGGCTCGATCCCGTGTGGCGGAAAAGTTATGAGACTCATGTCGGCGTGCAGGCCGTTACCAAGTACTACAGGGACTGGGGCACGCTGAAATATCTTTTGAGAGGAATAGAAACCCACATGCCGTTTATACGGAACGTATATCTGGTGGTGTCGGGGGAGAGCCAGATACCTGAATGGGCTGACAGGGAAAATCTTCACATTGTTCTGCACGAAGACATTATCCCCCGCAGCTTCCTGCCCACATTCAACAGTACGGCAATCGAATTGTTCCTTTACAGGATAAAGGGCCTGGATGAAGAATTCCTTTATTTCAATGACGACTTTTTCCCCGTTTCCGACAGCCGCGCCGACGATTTCTTCAGGGACGGCAAGGCTTCAATCCGTTTCACCCGTCATTTTTACAGCTGCGGCATGTACAAAAAGCATGTGCGCAATGCCGACTGCCTTGCGCGCAAGGCATTGGGCCTCAGGCATTCGATTAATTTTGTCCGTCCGCAGCATACTTGTTATCCGATGATCAGGAGCGAGGCCGCGGAATTGTTTTCGAAGGTGGAAGCCGACCTGCTCGCTTCGGTGACGAGCATACGCAAAAGCATAAACTGCAACGGATACGTATTTGAGGATTATCTCTACTACAAAGGCAAGACGGAGCCGGCGAGGTTCAACAGCAAATATTTTTCTTTGGCGTTGGTCCCGATAGGAAGAATATGTTCGTATATCGTTTCCCCGCGCCGTTCTTTCGTGTGCATCAACGATGTCAGCCTGCCCGAAAGCAGGTTCATCGAATACCGGACGCGCCTTCACGAGGCCTTCGAAAAGAAATTCCCGTGCAAATCCCGTTTTGAATTGAAATGAAGATAGACGCTGTAATCACCTGGGTGGACGGAAATGATCCTGCCCATCGGGAACGTATGAAGGCATACGGCAGCAAGGCCGATTTTTCAAGGGATGACGTGGCGGGAAGCACCCGGTATGCCAGCGTCGGGGAAATCTTCTGGTGCGTTGCGTCCATAAACCGTTTCGCCCCGTTCGTCAACAAGATTTACATCATTACGGACGGGCAGGATCCCCGTCTCGACGTCTTTCTTGACAAGAATTTTCCCGAAGGGCATATTCCTGTGGAAATAGTCGACCACAGGACCGTATTCAGGGGATACGAACGCTTCCTGCCGGTGTTCAATTCTTTGGCGATAGAGTCGGTCATGTGGCGTATTCCGGGGCTCAGCGAACATTTCTTGTATTTCAATGACGATATAATGCTCGCCGCGCCGGTGACGCCCGGAGACTTTTTCACCGAGGATGGAGGCATCGTATGCTATGCCGACAGATATTCCGTCTTTTTTACCGATCTGACCCGTGCCCTGAAAACCATAGTGCACCGCGGACAGAGACAGGTCACCTTCAAGGGCATGCTGCGCAATTCCGTCCGGGCGGCCGGAGGCGGCGGATATTTTCTGCATTACGGACATTCGCCGAAAGCCCTTCTGAAGTCTTTCTTTGAAGATTTCTTTGCTTCCCGTGAAGATGTCCTGCTCGGGAACATAGGCCACAGGTTCCGGAGTCCGGATCAGTTCTGTCCCGAGGAAGTGCAGATCCTGTGCCTTTACCGTTCCGGCCGTTGCGAAGTGCGCAGTCTTGGAGACAGGCTGTTTTTCTTCCAGATGAAAGACAGGCCGGGTTACCCCGAAAAAAAATTGCGCGCCTTGGAAAAGGGGAACTATGTTTTCTGCTGCTTCAACTCCTTGGACAAGACTGGCGGACAGGTCAGGGAAAGGATCGTGTCCTGGGTATGCAGGCGTCTTGACATAGAGCCTGCCTGAGCCCGGCGGGTTTCCATTTTCCCCGGCGGATTACGGAATTACGACATTGATGTCGGAGACGGACTTTCTCCTCCTCAGTCCGCTGCATCCGGCACGGCGATGCGTCGTGCAGTCGGGAAATCCATCTCACAAGTCCGTCTCTTCCATCAGTGCCATATATTTCTTCGCACATGTACTCGTCAAGGAAAAACATGCTCCGAAGTGCGTACGGTTTGTTTTTTATTGAACTCTGCGTATATTTGTCCCGTGAAAGCGGAAGTCTTGGCATCTGTCCCGTGACGCCCGTGAAGCGGTGCATGGAGCATTTTGTCAAAAAGGCCGGTGCGATTGTTTGGGAAAGCAAGAGAAACGCTGCAGATGGGCAGCACCCGATACGGGCATGCAGATAGTGTTTGGAGGCCCGGCCTTTCATTTCATATTTTGGATGAAGTTTCATAGTTGTCGTAATTGTTTGACCGATGCAAATGTAAACCGCTTTCCTGTTTTTTCCGCGGCGGGACCATGTATTGTACCGACGTTTTTTTGTTTTTGGATGCATTTATTTGTTTTTTATAGGAAAACATAAAGAAACGTTGCAAGGAACGTATGTGTTTTTTATGATGTTTTTTGAAAAAATAAAGAATCTTTTCAAGGCGAAGAAAGATTTCGTGCCCATTTTCATGCAGCAGGCGACCTTTCTCTGCCAGACTTCCGATCTGCTCGTGAACATGCTCGAGAGTACGGATCCGGACGAGTGGAAACGCTGCGAGAAGGAAATAAAGCAGTGCGAAATTCAGGGGGACGCCATATTGACGGAATTCCATATATTGCTTTTCGGACGCATAATAGGGATAATAGACAAAATCGATCTGCAGACCATAGCTATGTCGATGGACGACTGCGTCGACGGCATAAAGGGAGCCGCGAAGGCTCTGCTCATCTATCAGCCGAGGTATATAGACGATCATCTCAAGGAGCTGGCGCAGCTGATCAAGGCGGAGGCCTATGCGCTGAAGGAACTCCTGCCGAGACTGACCGACATAAAGCACGAGACGCAGAACATCATTCTTCAGTGCGACAGGGTGACGGAGCTCGAACATGCGGCCGACGAGACCTTCGAGGAATACATAGGCCATATATTCGGGGACGAAACCGACTACAAGGAGATGATCAAGTACAAGAGCCTTGCGGAGATTCTTGAAAACGTCACCGATTCGGGCAAGCGCGTCTCGGACAATGTGAGGAAACTGCTGCTCAAGTACAGGAACGTATAGCCTGCGGGGCAGGCCGCTTCCCGTCAAGGCATGAAACAATGAAGCCGGCCCCTCGAGGCCGGCTTCATCAATTTTGCGGACAGGCTTCCGCCGTATCCTATGCGCCGAAGTTGTCGTACAGGATGCTTTCCGGAGCCACTCCGAGACTGTCGAGAAGATTGTTCACGGAGGCCACCATCATAGGAGGACCGCACATGAAATATTTGATGTCTTCCGGAGCTTCGTGATTCTTGAGGTAGGTTTCGTACATCACGTTGTGTACGAATCCTGCGGTGTATTTTACCCCCGCCTCGTCCGCCGCCGGATCGGGCCTGTCGAGAGCCAGATGGAAGCTGAAGTTGGGGAATTCCTGTTCGATCTCCGCGAAGTCTTCGAGATAGAATGCTTCTACCAGGCTGCGGGCACCGTAGAAGAAATTGACTTTTTTCTTGGTCTTCAATGTCTTGAAGAGGTGCATTATATGGCTTCTGAGCGGAGCCATGCCGGCGCCTCCTCCCACGAAGATGTATTCCTGCGAATCAGGATCGTCCTTGGGCAGCAGGAATTCTCCGTAAGGGCCGCTTATCATCACCTTGTCGCCCGGCTTGCGCGTGAAGACGTACGAGGACGCTATTCCCGGAGGAACCGGCAGCATCTTGAATACGCCCTTTGGCTGGCTCCTGTCGAAAGGAGGTGTGGCGATGCGGACGTTCAGCTTAATGACGTCCTTTTCGGCCGGATACGAGGCCATGGAATAGGCACGTATGGTGGGCGTCTCATTATGGGCATGGATGCCGAAGAATCCGTACCGGTCCCAGTCGCCCCTGTATATGTCGTCTACGTCTATGTCCTTGAAGTCGACGTCGTATGCAGGAATGTCTATCTGGATGTATTCGCCTGACTTGAAGTCTATGTGTTCGCCTTCAGGAAGCCTTACCGTGAATTCCTTTATGAAGGTGGCCACGTTCTTGTTGGAAATCACCTCGCATTCGAGTTTCTTGACGCTGAGGGCGGATTCTGGAACGGCTATGGAGAGGTTGTCCTTCACTTTCACCTGGCAGCCGAGCCTCCAGTTGTCTTTTATCTGTCTGCGCGAGAAGAATCCGGTTTCGGTGGGCAGTATGGAGCCGCCGCCTTCGAGTACGCGGACTTTGCACTGTCCGCAGTTGGCCTTTCCGCCGCAGGCCGAGGGCAGGAATATCCCCTTGTCCGCAAGCGTCGCCATAAGGTTGTTTCCGGGAGCCGCCTCAAGTTCCTTGGCCCCGTTGTTTATATTGATCTTGACCGTGCCAGAAGGGGTCAGCTTTATTTTGATCCAAAGCAGCAGGGCCACGAGGACAAGGGTGACGATCGTAATGACCGCGATTGATGAAAATATCGTTGAAATCATTGTGCTGTCTCCTTGTAATTAAAGTGATATACCCATGAACATCATGAATGCCATGCCCATCAGGCCCACTGTTATGAATGTGATTCCAAGGCCTTTCATGGCTGCGGGCACGTTGCTGTACGACATCTTTTCACGTATGGCCGCAAGGGATACGATGGCCAGGAACCAGCCCAGCCCCGATCCGAGCGCATAGACGGCCGATTCGCCGAGGTTGGCGAAATCTCTCTGCTGCATGAACAGGGAGCCGCCCAGAATGGCGCAGTTAACCGCTATGAGCGGCAGGAAGATGCCGAGCGACGAGTACAGCGACGGGGCGAATTTCTCCACCACCATTTCAACTATCTGCACTATGGCGGCTATGACCGCTATGAAGATGATGAAACTGAGGAAGCTCAGATCCACGTCGGCGAAGCTCTCCCCGAGCCAGGACAGCGCTCCGGGCTGAAGCACGTACCTGTTGAGGAGATAGTTTATCGGAAGCGTCACGAGAAGCACGCATATAACAGCAACGCCAAGGCCGGACGCAGTTTTGACATTTTTGGACACCGCCAGGAACGAGCACATTCCGAGAAAGTATGCAAAAATCATATTGTCGACGAAAATCGACTTTACGAATAAGCTCAAATAATCCATGATCGATAGGCGTTAGATGTTATTTTTCCTGAAGATCCTTCTGGATGCTTCGTTGAATCCATATTATGCAGCCGAGAAGTATGAGCGCGAACGGGGGCAGTATGACCAGATTGTTGGTCACGTAGCCGAAGCGGTTCAGAATGTCTATGCCGAACAGCGTGCCGCTGCCGAGCAGTTCGCGGAAGAAGGCCACGATTATCAGGATCAGGCCATAGCCTGCTCCGTTGGCCAGGCCGTCAAGCAGCGAGGGGAACGGCTTGTTGCCCAGGGCGAAAGCCTCTATGCGTCCCATCACGATGCAGTTGGTGATGATCAGGCCGATATATACGGACAGCTGTTTGTCGATGGCGTATGTGGCTTCGAACGATTTGAGTACCTGATCGACGAGAATTACCATCATCGACACGACCACGAGCTGCACAATAATGCGTACGCGGCTCGGAATCGAGTTCCTCAGCAGCGACAGCACGAGGCTGGAAAGTCCGGTGACCACTATCACCGAAAGGGCCATGACGAGGGCTCCCTTGAGCGTCACGGTGACGGCCAGGGACGAGCAGATGCCGAGAACAAGGACTGTTATGGGGTTGCCCTTGAAAATCGGATTGAGCAAGGTTTCTTTGAGTTTAGAGTCCATATTCTATTCCTCCTCATTTGTTTTGTCATCGCATCCGGCCGTCTCCGCATCGCAGCAGCATGACTGCGCCTGATCTCCGCAGCAGTCTTCCGCGGTCGCCGCAGCCCTTGCGGTGAAATATTTTGCGTATGCCCCGAGCCACGTGCCTATTGCGGCCTCAAGGCCCTTTGAAGTCATCGTAGCGCCGGTGATAGCGTCTATCTTGTTGTCTTTTATTGAATTGCCCTGAGCGTCCTTGGGCGCCCCGCCCTTCACTATCTCGAATATTTCCGAGCTTTCGAAATCGGCCTGCTCGCCGACGAATTCATGCTGGAAGTCGGGATCGTCCTTTATCCGGGCTCCGAGTCCGGCGGTTTCGCTGTCGTGGTCGAAATAGGCGCCCACGATCGTTTTCATGTCATCCTTGAATGCGATGTATCCCCAGATCGGACCCCAAAGGCCGGCTCCGTAGACCGGGACGACAGTGACGTCGTTCTTGAATATGAAAACGGGCAGCGCGGTTTCGCCCTGCTGTTTCCCCTTTATTATATAGTCGAGCTTCTTAAGTTCGGCCGGAGAATACACCTGCTTGGACTCGATGTCGAGGTCGTCGTTCTTGTTGCCTTCGGCGTCTATCGTGAATGCCATGTCTATTTCCTCGCCGTACTTCTCGAGGACGGCCGCATTGCCCATGGCCTGGAATTCGGCTTTGGTGCCGAATGCGGCGGCCGTGAGCATCTGGCTGATGGTATCGGCCTTTTCATTGGCTTCCTGCCTGCTCTTGAGAGACTGGGAGACGAATGCGAGCACCGCTGCTACCAAAACGACAATGACGGTCGTATATATTACCGTATAGGAATTGTTGTTAGTGTTCATATTTCAATATGTTTAAGCGGTTCAGACTCTTTTGGCCCTTTTGGATACAGCCCTGCTGACGACGCAGTGGTCGATGAGCGGAGCGAGCGTGTTCATCATGAGTATCGTGAGCATCATTCCTTCGGCATATCCCGGATTGAACAGTCTCACGGTGACCGTCAGCGCCCCGACTAAAAATCCGTATATCCATTTGCCTGTCTCGGTCTGGGCCGAAGTCACAGGATCGGTGGCCATGAATACGGTACCGAACGCGAAGCCTCCGAGAACGAGCTGATAGTATGCGGGAATGTCGGTCACTCCGAACGCAGTGCCGAGCCAGCCCACCAGAAGGCCGCCGGCTACGGATGAGAGCATTATCTTCCAGCTCGCCACCCCGGTCCACAGCAATATGACGGCGCCTATCAGTATGGCTATCACCGATGTCTCTCCGACGGAACCGGGCACGAAGCCTGCGAACAGGCTCCAGAAATCGAATCCTGCGCCGTCAAGCTTGGAGAGGCCGTCCGCCCCGTCGAAAGCGTATGAAAGGGGAGTGGCTCCGGTGAATCCGTCCACCGCCGTTCCGCGGTTGAGGTTTATCCATACTTCGGAACCCGACATTTTGCTCGGATATGAGAAAAACAGGAATGCGCGCGCCAGCAGCGCGGGGTTCCAGATGTTCATTCCGGTGCCGCCGAACAGTTCCTTGCCGATGATCACGGCGAAGGCTACGGCAAGGGCGAGCATCCACAGGGGCACGTCCACCGGAACGATCAGCGGGATCAGCATCCCTGATACGAGATAGCCTTCGTTCACCTCCTCGTTCCTTATCTGCGAAGATATGAATTCTATGGCCAGTCCCACTATGTAGGACACGAGATAGAGCGGAAGGACTTTGAGGAATCCGAACCAGAACATCTGCAGGAATCCCCAGCCGGCTCCCGTGGCGACGGAAGTCTGGTACCCCACGTTCCACATGCCGAACAGCGCCGCAGGAACGAGGGCCAGCACAACTATTATCATTACCCTTTTGAGGTCTATCGCATCCCTTATATGCGCGCCTCTGCGTGTCACCGTTCCGGGAACGCGGAGGAATGTCTCGAAGGCGTCGGCCGTCGAATGGAGGAAACCGAGTTTGCCGCCTTTTTCGAAAAGGCCCGGTTTGCTTACGTTGCTTTCTTCTGCCATAATCTTAAGCCATTTCTTTAATCATCAGGTCTATACCGTTGCTGATAATGGCCTGTATATCGTTCTTGGAGGGATCTACGTAGTCGCAGAGCGCAAGGTCTTCCGGCAGCACTTCGTATATGCCGAACTGCTCCATCTTGTCTATGTCGCCTGCAAGGCATGCCTTTATCAGATATATGGGGAAAATCTCCATGGGGGTCACGTCCGCGAAGCATTTTGTCGCGACGAAGGCGCGGGGGCCGCCGTGGAGGTTCGTGTCCATGTCGTACACTTTCTTGGGCGTCAGCCATGAGAAGTAGCAGTGGGAAGTGCTGAACAACTTGGGCCTGAACGGCTTGGCCCAGCCGAGCAATTCTTTTTCCCTGCCTTCGCCTATGAGCGTCACCTGGTTGTCGAAGAATCCGAGGTATCCGTCGGCGCCTACGTTCTCGCCTGTCAGGACGTTGCCGCTGATGTAGCGTACGTCGCAGTCCTTTTTGCAGAACTCGGAAACGGCGCTCATCGGCATGCCGGGGAATGCTTCGACGTATGCGGGATTTTCAGCCGCGGGGCCGGTGACGGCCACTTTTCTGGAGAGGTCGCATCTGCCCGTATCGAACAGTTTGCCGATTGCGGCGAGAATCGTCAGCGACACGGTCCATACCGTCTCGCCTTTTTTGATGGGCGAAATGTGGCTGATCTGCACTCCTACGTTGCCGGCGGGATGCCTGCCCCTGATTATGTGGAGCGCGGCTCCCTCGATTTTGTGGAACGGGCTGCCGGAATAATTCTCCACGTTGAGGGAGACATGCACTCCGCCTCCTGTCAGCTTGGCGAGCGCATTTATGCCGGTCTGTACGTGCCCGGCCTGGTCTCCGAGAGCGAAATCGAAGTCGGCCGCCAGCGGGGCCGTGTCGAATGCGGAGATGAAGATGGCTTTGGGCTTCACGGCCGGATCGGCCATAACGCCGTAGGGCCTCTGGACCAGACCGGCCCACAGGCCGCTTTTCAGAAGGAGTTCCCTAACGTCGTCGGCAGTGAGCGGGGCCACTTTACGCTTGCCGAAGTCAACGGCTTCGTTTTTGCCGTCCGCTTTTATGAGCACCGCCAGCAACTTCCTTTTTTCGCCCCTCAGCACCTGATGCACCGTACCGCTTACGGGGGAGGTGATCAGAATCTCGGGGTTCCGCTTGTCGCACATGACGGGAGAACCTGCCAGAACGCTGTCTCCTTCCCTTACAAGCAGTCTGGGAACAAGGCCTTTGAAGTCGGATGGCTTCAACGCTGCCACGTCCGGAACGACCGTCTTGACGACCTTACGGGCAGCGGCACCCTTGATGGGGATGTCGAGTCCCTTTTTCAAATCGATGGTGTTGGACATTATAAGTTGTTTTAGTATTTGCGCGTTGTTGTTGCAATCGTGCGAAGATAGCTAATTTTTTGTAAATTCGCAGGCATTTGTCGCTATTATGATCGAATCCATAGTCAAAGATCTCAACGAAGAACAGCGTCTGGCAGTCGAATGTCTCGATGGCCCCGTGCTGATAGTCGCCGGGGCCGGCTCCGGCAAGACGAGGGTGCTCACTTCGCGCATAGCCCTCCTTATAGACAGGGGCGCCGGACCGGAACATATTCTGGCCCTTACCTTTACCAAAAAGGCCGCGGGAGGGATGAAGGAACGCATCGCCGCCATGGTCGGGCAGGAGAAGGCCAGGAAACTGAACATGGGCACCTTCCATTCGGTGTTCGTGCGCATCCTGAGGGACTATGCCGACGTCCTCGGCTATCCGTCCTCCTTCACCATTTACGACACCGGCGATTCGGTGAGCGCAATAAAGGCCTGCATACGCGAGCTCCGGCTCGATGAAAAGATTTACAAGCCGAGGGAAGTGCTTTCGCGCATTTCCATGGCCAAGAACAATCTCTGCACCGCTGATGCGTACGGACGCAACGCCACGGTCCAGATGAACGACCGCGCGGCCCGCAAGCCTGAGATTTTCAGGATCTACGCTTTGTACGACAGGTTCTGCCGGCAGTCCGGAGTCATGGATTTCGACGACATCCTGCTGAACATGAATCTGCTCCTCAGGGACAACGAGGACGCCCTCAGGGAAATAGCTGGACGCTTCACCCACATCCTCGTGGACGAGTATCAGGACACCAATCTCGCCCAGTATACGATACTCAGGATGCTCGGGCGCTTTCACCGCAACATATGCGTCGTGGGCGATGATTCCCAGTCCATATACGCATTCCGCGGGGCGCGCATAGAAAACATCCTGAATTTCTGCAAGGACTATCCCGACAACAGGACTTTCCGCCTCGAGCGGAACTACAGGTCCACAAAGGTCATCGTAAATGCGGCCAACTCATTGATCGCCAACAATGAGAACCGTATCCCCAAAACCTGTTCTTCGGTAGGGGAGGAAGGCGAGAAGATACGTCTCGTCAGATCGTTCGACGAACAGGAGGAGGCGAGGATGATAGCCACGGCCATATTGGCGAGGATGCGGGCCGAACATGCCGAGTACAAGGATTTCGCGGTGCTTTACAGGACCAATTCGCAGTCGCGCGTGCTGGAGGAGGCGCTCCGCAGGATGAATCTGCCCTATATGGTCTATTCGGGCAATTCTTTTTTCGAGAGGGCGGAAGTCAGGGACATGCTTTCGTATATGAAACTCGTGGTGAATCCCAACGACGATGAATCGTTCCGCCGCGTTGTCAACAAGCCTGCGCGCGGGATAGGGGATACGTCGCTTGCTGCGCTCGCTTCGGCCGCGAGGGAAAACGGATGTACCCTTTTTGAGGCCTGCCGCATCGCCGATCTGGAAAAATATGGCCTGAAAGCCGCCGCATTGAAGAAAATAAAGGCTTTCCATGATTTCATAGCCGGCTTCTCCCAAAGGGCGGAAACGGAGAATTGCCGTGAATTGGGCAAGGCTCTCGCGGACGGATCGGGGCTGTATGCATATTTCAAGGAGGACTCCAGCGTGGAAGGGCAGTCGAGGGCCGCCAACATAGAGGAGCTGCTCAACAGTACTGCCTTGTTCCAGGAACAGAGACAGGAGGAGGATCCCTCAGCCGTCGTGCCGCTTGCCGACTTCATAGAGGACATTTCGCTTCTGAGCAATGCGGATACGGGCGACGGGGATGATTCCAACAGGATAGCCCTTATGACCGTGCATTCTGCCAAGGGACTTGAATTCCCGTACGTGTTCATATCGGGGATGGAGGAAAACCTTTTCCCGTCCGGAGGCATGCTCTCGTCTGAAAATGACGTCGAGGAAGAACGCAGGCTGTTCTATGTGGCCGTAACGAGGGCAATGAAGGCCGTCACGCTCACTTTCGCCGATACGAGGATGCGCAACGGTAGGCACGAGTCCAATGCTCCGAGCCGTTTCATCCGTGAGATAGCTCCGCAATACATTGCCAATCCTCTGCGCCGGGAGGATTTCCGGAGAGTGCGCGGCGCGGACGCAGCCAGGCCTGTGGCTCCCCGTCCCGTCATTTCACGTCCCGTTCCTTCGCGCGCCGACGTATCGGCTCCGCGGTACGGCGCAATCGAGATGATCCGCAACAGGCCCCTGCCTCCGAAGATTCCCGACGAGGAGTTCGTGCCCGTTCCCATGGAGCGGCTGAAAGTCGGGCAGCGCATAGAACACAACCGCTTCGGCGCGGGACTCATAACGGAAATCACCGGGAAGGTGCCGGACCTGAAGGCTAGAATAACCTTCGATCGTTTCGGCGACAAGCTTTTGTTGCTCAAATATGCTAAAATTCGCTTCGAGAGTGTTGCGGAATGAGAATTATTTCCTATTTTTGCATTGAAGTTTTTCATAGTTTAAGTTTAGGTTAAGTAGCAGGGAGATCGCAGCGATGCAATCTCCCTGTGAAATTTTTATGCGGCTATGCGGCAAGTCCGGCCCGGCATGGTCCTTTACCATTTGCCCGAGGCGCCTCCGCCTCCGAAGGAACCTCCTCCGAAGCCTCCGAAACCGCCGGAACCGCCTCCGCCCCACGATCCTCCATGGCCTGGCCCCGGTCCCGGAAAATAAATATTGCGGAAACTTCCGGTACGCCCTCCCGGGCCGGATCCGCCTTTGCGGTGCCTGCCGGCGATAATGACGATTATGATTAGGAATATGATGAATGCCATCAGGATGAATGCCGCGGCTTCTTCGCCTCCGTCGTCCCGCGGCTCCGATATTTCCCCGCTTGCGAGGGCCTTCAGCTGTTCGCAGGCTTCATAGACTCCCTGGAAATAGTCTCCCTCCCTGAAGCAGGGAATCATCACGTTTTCTATGATGCGCTTGGCATAGGCGTCGGGTATGGCCCCTTCGAGTCCGTAGCCTACCTGTATCGCCGTCTCCCCTGGGCCGCCGGCGTTCTTCGGCTTGACCAGAACGACTATGCCGTTGTCCGATTTTTCGCTCCCGACGCCCCATGAGAGACCGATCATCGTCGCGTATTCGGAGGCCCCGTAGCCTTCGAGATCATTCACGGTGACCACAGTTATCTGGTTGGAAGTGCTGTCGTCGAACGCCACGAGCATCTCTTCGAGCTTGGCGTTCTGATATGAATCGAAGATGCCGGCGAAGTCGTTTACGAGCCTCGGCGGATCGGGAGGCGCGGGGATGCCCGCCGATACGTCGGACAGGGCGACCGCAACGGACAGCAGAAGTGCGGGAAAGCGCAGGCCCATCGTCAGAATTCCACCTTGGGCGCGGCAGATGCGCCTTCGGCGGCCTGGAAATAGCCTTTCGTGCTGAAGTTGAAAATGCCGGCGATTATGTTGCCGGGAAAGCGGCGAACCTTTACATTGTATGCCTTGGAGGCTTCGTTGAATTTCATCCTTTCGGTGCTTATGCGGTTCTCCGTGCCTTCAAGCTGGGCCTGGAGCTCCCTGAAATTCTCGCTTGCCTTCAGGTCGGGATAATTCTCCTGTATGGCCATGAGTCTTCCGAGCGCCGTGGAAAGTTCTCCCTGCGCCTTTTGGAATTCGGCTATGGATTCCGGCGTGAGAAGGGACGGATCAACAGTAACGGACGTGGCTTTCGCCCTGGCCTCCGTCACGGATTCGAATGTGCCGCTTTCATGTTCCGCATAGCCTTTTACGGTGGCTACGAGATTTGGAATCAAATCCGCCCTGCGCTGATATACGTTTTCCACCTGTGCCCAGGCCGTGGCTACGTTTTCTTCTTCCTTCACAAGGCCGTTGTAAGTTTTCGTGCCCCATGCGACGATCACGGCCGCGATGGCGAGCAGGAGGGCCAAAAGTCCTTTTTTCATGGTTCTGCAATTGTTTTATTCTTGTCCTACGGCGTCTCTCACGCATCTTACCGATGCGGCCAGCGTCCGTTTGTCCCCGAGGCCGATGAATATGTCGGGCTCATTGACATTTATATAATGATAATATGCTTCGGCGCCGTTTTCCGGACTTTCCGTGGCCGTCCAGAACGCGGCGTATCCGTAGCTTCCCTTGAATGTCGCATCTTCCCCGTCGGTGACGGCGTATCCCGCGGGGATGGCGCATAGGCCGTAGCGGTCGGTAATCTTGACATCCGGCCAGAATTCCCACATCTTGGCGCCGTTGAAATATATGTCGCCCATCATGGCTCCGGCGGCTCCCGACATCTGCGTGAAAGGCGCCGTTTCGCTGTCCGTCAATGCGCTTCCGAGCGCGGCCCAGTCAGCTTCGGTAGGCAGTCTCCACCCTTCGGGACATGCCGTGACCGCCTCTTCGTAGGTGTAGTATCTGCCCGATATGTAGCTCATCACATCGTAGCCCATATACGGTATTCCGGAACCGGTATAGGCGAGGTTGTTGCGGAACCAGTCGAGGCCTCCCACCGTGGAATAATAGTATACGTTTTCTCCCTTGTGGGCGCCCGTGTCCCTCGTGTCGGTTATGAATTTGTCGTCCTTTTCTATGCCGGTGCCCGTAAGCGAGCCTCCGACGGCCGGGTCGACTATGGTGAAGTTCCTCACGGTGGACATGGCATTGTAGTCGGATGCGAAGGCTCCGCAGGTAATGCTGAAAGTGCCCGTAGTGTCGGGGACGGTGAATATGAATTCGCCGCTTATGCTTTCGGGATCGTTCTCAAGACGCACGGTATCCCTGATGTCGAAGGCTGCCGCCGCCCAGTAGTATCCAAGTGAAAGCCCTTCCGGATGATAGACGCCGGAAGGCGTCAGGGTGATCCTGTCCCCCGCGCGCACGTATGCAGGCATGTCGAAGGAGATGAGTCCTTCAAGGCTGCCGACGTATGTCGAAGAGCTCCCTTCCTTGTGGCACGAAAAAACCGCCGTTCCGGCAGCCGCAAGCAGCATCGCTTTAAAGAATGCTATTCTTTTCATATTGCAAATATCGTTATTTTATCGAAAATCTCCTACATTTGCCGATACTCTTTCAACAAACTCTTTGCCAAATGCGTAAAGCTTTGATTGCGGTGTTGGAAACCTGTGCCGTCCTGTCCGCCGCGCTGTCCTGCGGCGGCGGGGACCGCTATGTGCAGATATCGGGATATGCCCAGGGCGGGACCTATTCGGTGAAATTCAACATGCGCGGCGCCGACATGACGGCCGAAGCCCTCAGGGACGGCGTGGATTCCCTGCTTGTGCTGGTGGACACCACCTTGTCCGGCTATGACAGGGGGTCTATGCTGAGCCGCTTCAATGCCGGCGAGACGGTGGTCCCGAACGAACTTTTCATGGATATATATGAGTATGCCGCGGACATGTTCGTGCGTTCCGGAGGGGCGGTGGACGTGGCTGTCGGCCCTCTTTTCGATGCCTGGGGCTTCGGCTTCACTTCCGATTCGCTGCCGTCGGGGAACGAGGTGGCGGAGATAATGTCCCGGTGCGGCATGGGCAGGCTCCGGCGCGACATGCGCGGAGCCTTGCGGGACGGACGGCTTGCGCCGGCCGCCCTGCTGTCGGGCGAGGCCGCGGCGGCCTCGCCCGACGCCCTGCCCAGGCTGAATTACAATGCCATAGCCCAAGGATATACTTGCGACATCATCGCTTCCTATCTCAGGGAGCACGGGGTGAGGGACATGCTTGTGGACATAGGCGAGATTTTCTGCGACGGGCTGAATCCCGACGGCGTACCGTGGGCCTTGGGAATAGACAGGCCTGTCGACGGGAACGACGAGCCGGGCGCGGACCTGAAAGGGATATGGCGCTCGGACGGAGGCCCTCACGGCGTGGTGACCTCCGGCAATTACCGGAAATATTATATTAAGGACGGCCGCAAATATTCGCATTCCATCGATCCGCGGACCGGATTCCCGGCCGAGAGCAATCTGCTCAGCGCGACGGTGTCGGCCGCGGATGCCGCCACTGCCGACGCCGTGGCCACGTGGTGCATGGTGATAGGGCTCGAGGCTTCGAAAGATCTGCTTTCGGAAGACGGTCTGGAGGGCTGCCTCATATATGACGAGGACGGGGAGATGCGCATGTGGACGTCCCCCGGCTTCGAGGTTGAGGATGCAGGATGACGCCTTGCCCGCCGCGTCACATGGAGCCTATCGTTTCCACGATGCGGAGCAGCAAGGAGGCTATGGCGCCGTCCGCGCGTACGAGCGCATACGGGCACAGTCCCGCCGCGCTGAGGGCTATGGTGAGCACGGATACGGCTACGAATATGGTGGTGACGGGCACGGCCGTCATGTTGGCTATCAGGAAATAGGCGGGGAAGCTACGGAAATGCAGCCATGCGGCCGGCGCCGTGGCGATCTGGCATGACAGGGCGAGCGTAGCCGCGTCCCATGCCTTTTTCATCGGGTCCCACCGGCCGCCGCGGTACAGCGCCGAGAGGGGCGGATGCAGGATGAATATGCCGGCCATGGCGAGGTACGAGAGCTGGAATCCGGCGGAAGCTATGCTGGACGGTCTTGCGGCGAGCTGCAGCGTGAGGGATGCGCACAGGACCTTAAGCGCTGAACGGCGGCGGCCGAGTATTCTGAGACTTTCGTTCATCAGTATGAACAGGAAGGCGCGGACGGTGGACGGGGAGGAGCCCGTCATGATGGTATAGAAGGCGCTCAGCGCTACCGTGACCGCGTATCTTATTGTCCTTGCCGCCGGGAAATTGCCCGTGAATGCGGCAAGGCGCGTGAAAATGACGTATATCACTCCCATGTGCAGCCCGGAGAGGGCGAGAAGATGGGACGAGCCGCTGTCCCTGAACGATCTGACGGTGTCCGCGTCGAGAAGGGATCTGTCTCCGAGG
The DNA here is from genome assembly GCA_947588835.1 of uncultured Bacteroidales bacterium. Lineage (GTDB taxonomy): Bacteria > Bacteroidota > Bacteroidia > Bacteroidales > UBA932 > Cryptobacteroides. The sequence continues at coordinate 34,610 of CANPZS010000001.1, forward strand.
ATTATGGCGCGGAGTAGAGGCTCCGTGTGCGGGTCAGGAAACGGGATGCGGCTTATGACGCCCTGCAGGTACCCTGCCGCTGCGGAGGCGGTCCTCCGCAGCATGCCCGGCGGCCGGGCGGGCCCTACGCCGGGCAGGGCGTCGTTGAGCACGCAGAACAGTCCGCATGCGAATGCGGCGACGGCGATGCCCCAAAAGCCGGAGGCGGCCGGAAAGGAACTCCGGCGGCCGATGCCGCCGCGAAACGGCTTGCGCCGTTTCCGATGCCCCGCAAGGCCATCGCCCCGGCCGCCGCGCCGGCGACGAAGAACACGGACAGCCATTCGGCCTCTCTTCCGTACACTGTGTCTTTCATAATTCAAGTTTTGCCGCCAATGTAGTGAAATAATTGAAATTTATACTTAACTTTGTGTGTTACTTTTTCGTACAAAACAATAAAACAGGAATCATGATTATATTGGTCATTAATTGCGGAAGCTCTTCAATAAAGTATCAGCTGCTTGACATGAAGAGCGATGATGTTTATGATGTCATTGCCAAGGGCATAGTCGAAAAAATCGGACTGCCTGAAGGAGGCCTCACATACAGGCCCGCCGGCAAGGACAAGGTTGAAAAGGTCCTGTCCATTCCCGACCACAAGACGGGGATGCAACTCATACTTTCCGAGCTGACCGATCCGGAGCACGGCGTGCTCAAGTCGCTTGAGAACATAGAGGCCGTAGGGCACCGTGTAGTGCAGGGAGGGGAGTTCTTCTCCAAGAGCGCCCTCGTCAATGAGGAAGTGTTGCGCAAGATAGAGCTCTGCTGCGACTTCGCCCCGCTCCACAACCCCGCCAACCTGCTCGGTATCCGGGTAATAGGCGATATCCTTCCTTCAGTGCCCCAGGCCGTCGTCTTCGACACTGCATTCCATCTGACCATGCCGGCCTATTCCTATATGTACGCACTCCCTTACGAATATTATGAAAAATACCGCGTGCGCAGATATTGCGCCCACGGCACGAGCCACCAGTTCGTAGCGGGCAAGGGCGCCCGCCTCGCCGGGCTCGACATGGAGAATTCCAAGATCATCACCTGCCACATAGGGGCGGGCAGTTCGATCTGCGCCGTGCAGAACGGGAAGAGCGTCGAGTCTTCCATGGGCTTCACGCCCCTCGAGGGCATGATAATGGGAACGCGCGTCGGCAACATAGACGCCAACGCCGTGCTTTATATCATGAAGAAGGAAGGCCTTACGCCCGACCAGATGACGGAAATCCTCAACAAGAAGAGCGGCTTCCTCGGACTGTCCGGCAAGACTTCCGACGCCAGGGAGATGGACAAGCTCGCGTCCGAAGGGGATGCCAGGGCCAAGCTCGTGCTCAAGAAGCTGACCCACGACATAATAAAGATAATAGGTTCATACATGGCCGAGATGAACGGCGCCGACCTGATTGTCTTTACCGGAGGCATCGGCGAGCACAACAGCCGCCTGCGCCGCAGAGTTCTGGAGAATTTCTCGTACGTGGGCGTCAAGGTGGACTACGAGGCCAATACGGCGTGGGGCGAGGACGCCATTATCACCGCTCCTGATTCCGCCGTGAAGGCCGCGCTCATCACCACGGACGAAGAGCTTGTGATAGCGAGGGACACGATGCATCTTGTGATGGACGAAGAATAAAATCAAGATAAGAGATGATAACTAATTTCGAAGATCTGTTTGCCGAGCTCAAGGCAAAGAAAATCTGCAAAAAGGTAGTGTCCGCCTGGGCTGTGGACGATCATACCGTGACGGCCGTTTCCAAGGCCGTGGACATGGGATTCGCCGAAGGAATCCTCGTCGGCGACGAAGCCCTCATAAAGAAGGTCTGCGCGGAAAACGGCATTGATGCCGGGAAATTCCGCATAGTCCACAATCCCAACGAGACGGAGGCCGTGGCGCAAGCCGTCAAGATGGTGCATGACGGAGAAGGCGACGTGCTGATGAAAGGTCTTTGCAGCACAGACAAATTTCTCCGCGCCATCCTTAACAAGGAAACGGGCCTCCTGCCTCCCAAGGGCCTTCTCAGCCATGTGGGCGTGATCAAGAATCCCAAGTACCACAAGCTTATTTTCATGAGCGACATGGCCGTGATTCCCCTTCCCGATTTCCGCCAGAAAGTGAAGCTGGCCGGATACCTTGTGTCGGTGGCCAGATCGTTCGGCATAGAGAAGCCCAAGATAGCCTTCATCGCCGCTTCCGAGCAGATGCTCGATTCCATGCCTGCGTGCATTGAGGGAGCCATGCTCGCCAAGATGGCGGACAGGGGCCAGATAAAGGGCTGCATAGGAGACGGCCCTCTCGCGCTTGACGTGGCCATCGACAGGGAGTCCGTGGAGATCAAGCATCTCGCCAGCCCAGTGGCCGGCGACGCCGACTGCCTGCTGTTCCCCAACATCGAATCCGCCAACGTGTTCTGGAAGTCCAATTCCAAGCTCGCCGACGGCGTGCAGCAGGCCGGCATGCTCGTGGGCACCAAGGTTCCTTGCGTCCTTGCGAGCCGCGCCGATACGGTGGAGACCAAGTTGCTCTCCATCGCCGAAGCGGTTACTTTCGTGAAATAATTGATTTTATCGGCTTTCCGCCGCGATGGCAAACCGTCGCGGCGGAAATTTTTATTGCCGGGCGGAACCCTATTCGCTGAACAGATCCCTGCGCGGGAGCAGCGTGCTGTATTTGGTCCTCAGTCCGGAGAACAGTTTGGCAGTGTCGCCGGTGAACCGGGAGCCTTTCCATGTGCTGGTGTTGGTGATCATTATCCAGCATTCTCCGTCGGGATAATATTTTATGAGCGCGCTGGTGCCGGAGAAGGATCCCGTTCTGGTCCATTCTCCGCTCTCTTTGGTGTCTATCCATCCGAGGGAATAGGTGCTCGTGTCGAAGAACTGCGTCATCTGGAATACGGAAAACGAAGAAATTATGTCCGGAATCCCGGTGCGCGCGTCGGCGCATGCCACGAGACGGGCGAGTTCCACAGTGGAGCCGGTCCATGCCCCCGCGCCGGAAAGGGCGTGTATGTCGTTGCCTCCGTAGCAGCGTATCACTTCGCATCCGCTGCAGTTGTATTCCTGCACCGGAGGATCGTCCCTGAAGACATAGTACCTTGCTTCGTTGGGATATTTTTCGCCGTAATAATTGTTTGCGATGTGGAAGTCCGTGCAGCCGGCCTTGTGCAGCACTTCTTTCTGCATGAAAGTCTCGTAGTCCGTTCCCGACAGCTTCTCGATTATCATCGAAAGCAGCAGATATCCGAAATTGGAATATTCCTGCGAAGTCCCCGGCACGTAGGCCAGACGCTGCGGAAGCAGCAGCTTCGTCAATGTCTCCTGGTCGGGAGGTGTATTCAGTCCGTTCTTTTTCATCAGTGTCCGCGTCGAAAACATCGGGTCGCCTCCCCGCGAAGTGAACCCGGCCTGATGTCTGAGCAGATGCTCCACGGTGATGAGATAATAGTTGTCGTCCGTTATGTATCCGTCGTATTCGTTCAGTATGCCGGCCGGTCCGAATACCGGACTCTCGAGAGACAGCATCTTCCTTTCCTGCAGCACCATTATCCCTATCGCCGTTATGAGCTTGGATACTGATGCCATCCTCATTATGTTGCCCGGATGCATGCGCACCCCTTTTTCCTCGTCCGCGAAACCGTATCCTTTGGCGTACACGAGCGAGTCTCCGCGCATTATGGCGAGGGAGGCCCCGTGTATTCCCCAGTTGCGCATGTAGCCCTCTATCTCCGTGTCCATTTTCCTGAGCTCCGGAATGTCGGACATGTCGTTCGTTATCCTGTCGTTCAGCCCGCCGCCGGATGCCGCGCGGACGTCCATGGCCGTGATGAACAGAAAGACGGCCGAAAGGGCCGCGGCAAGGTGCGGTTTGGTCGTCATATTCTTATCTTGCCCGCCTTCCTTCCGAAATCGATTATCATGTCGGCGGTGCCCTCTATGCCGAGTATCGACGAGTCTACGCAGAGATCATAGTTCGAAGCCTGTCCCCAGTCGCCGAAAGTGAAGAAATTATAGTAGGTGGATCTCGTGCGCTCCTTTTTCTGTATCAGCGCGGCGGCTTCGCCGTCAGACAGTCCCGAGCGCTCGGCCACCATCTTTTTGCGTATCTCTACAGGCGCGGTTATGAATACGTCGAGGCAGTCCATGTCGCGCAGTATGTAGTCGGAGCAGCGTCCTATGATGACGGCCGATTCCTTGGCGGCTATGCTGCGTATGACTTCGCTCTGGATCTTGAAAAGCACGTTGTCGTTCACGTAATTTTCGGAATGCACGAAACGGCTGGACGAGAAGAAGCTCGATACGGAGAACAGGCTCCTGTTTTCATCGCTCTTCACAAACAGTTCCCTTGAAAATCCGCTCTGTTCGGCGGCCTTGGAAATCAGTTCGTTGTCGTAGACGTGGATGCCGAGCTTGCGTCCTATTTCATTGGCGATCAGCCGGCCCCCGCTTCCGAATTGTCTTCCGATGTTGATGATGGTGTTCTCCATATTGTCCTATATTTTGCTGCCGAGAATGGACGGATCGTCTCCGTCATTCAGACGGTTGAATTTTTTCATCAGATTTATTATCAATATCATGGCGAGCAGCGCGGATACCGCGTCCGATATCGGGAAACTGATCCATACCCCGGTCTCGGAGTTCATGATGTCCGGCAGTATGTATATGCAGGGCAGCAGGAAGAGCAGCTGGCGCGAAAGCGACATGATGATGGATTTCTGCACCATGCCGAGGCATTGGAAAAAGTTGGACGTCACCATCTGGAATCCGACTATGGGAAAGATGATGTTCATGGACCTGAGGCCTTTTGCCGCAAGTGCCTTCAGTTCCGGATCGCTTGTGAACAGCGATACCGCCTGGACGGGGAACACCTCCGATATGAAGAATCCGACGGTGCATACCAAGGTGGCCCAGAGCGCGGTCTTGCGATAGACTTCCTTTACTCGGGAGTACTGGCGCGCGCCGTAGTTGTAGCCGGCTATAGGCTGCATGCCCTGGTTGAATCCCATCACTATCATGCCGAAAAGGAATGAAATCCGGTTCACTATGCCGTAGGAGCCTATGGCAAGGTCTCCTCCGTATTTGAACATCTGCTGATTGATGAACAGCACCACTATGCAGCTCGCCAGGTTCATGAGGAACGGGCCCATGCCTATCGAAAGCGAATCCTTTGCGATGCGTATGTCAAGCCTGAACGGGTTCTTAGGGATGTGCAGCAGCTTTTTTTCATCCATGAAATAGTGCAGGGAGTATATAAGGGCCAGCAGCTGGCATACTATGGTGGCTATCGCGGCGCCGTCTATGCCCATTCCGGCGGCGAAAATGAGTATGGGATCAAGTATGGCGTTGGAAGTGACGGTGAAAAGCGTGAGCTTCATGGCGAGCTGCGGATTTCCGGAGGACCGGATGACGCTGTTGAGGCCGAAATACAGGTGCGTTATTACGTTGCCGAGGGCAATTATGGTCATATATTCTTTGGCGTACGGCAGCGTGTTGTCGCTCGCTCCGAAGAAATGCAGTATCGGATCCATGAAAATCATGGAGAATACCGTGAACAGGAGTCCGACTATCACGTTCAGCGTTATTTCGTTGGAAAGCACCTTGTTGGCCGATTCGTGGTTGCGCTGGCCGAGCAGTACGGAAATCATGGTAGAGGCACCGACGCCGACGAGGGTGCCGAGCGCCGAAGAAATGTTCATCAGCGGGAACGTCACCGCCAGGCCGGAGATGGCGAGGCCGCCGGCTCCGGGTATGTGCCCGATGAATATGCTGTCGACCATGTTGTACAGAGAAGACGCGGTCATGGCTATTATTCCCGGCACCGCGTATTCTTTTATGAGGACATTGATTTTCTTTGTCCCCAGTTCGGAAGGTATGGTATCTGTCCTCATTCTAAGGTTTCTCCGTCATTTCGATATCGAAGCAGAGAGGTGCGAATCCGGGTATGGCGCTTCCGCTTCCGCTTGCCCCGTATGCGAGCGGAGAATAAAATACCGTGGATATCTTTTCCATGGGCTTCATCATGAAGACGGCCGCCTGGAACCCGGTGCAGAGGCTGCTGGAACTTGTGCCCATCGTGATGTCGGCATATTGCTCCGTCCGGTTTATGCTGACCGGCCCATATGTCCTTGAAGGGTTGTAGATGTTGTAGACTTTGGCGGTATCCTTGATGGTGGTGTCGAACACCTGGCCGTTGAGCAGCCTGCCGGTGTAGTTTATGTAGATCACGGTGTCGGACGGCATTTTGGGCGCCTCCCCTTCGTATGCCTCCCTTACATAATAATAGAATCCGTATTTGAGGCCGGTGGTGTCGTTGCCGTAATAGGTGGAGTCCACGCCGTCCATATATTTTTCGGTGAACCGTTCCATGGTGTCGACCTGCCACTTGTATATGTCTTCCGATATGTCCTCGAGGCTTATGGTGTAGATGGTGCTGTTCACGCTGGTGGAGTGCTCGATATATTCGTCTGCAGAATCGTAGCGGGAATATGTCAGGAGCCATGAGGGGACGGCGACTTTTCTTTTTCCGCCCACCCTCATGCCTTCTATGATCTCCTGCACGCCTGCGTAGCAGAAGCCGTCGCCTATGCCCCACGGGGCGGGACCGTAATAGTTGGAAGTTGAATAGGATCCGAGCTGCTTGGCCACGCTTTCGTCGTTAGTGGCGCTTATGGCGCCGTCGAGCCCTTCCATGGTGTAGGTGACGAACGCATAAGTGACGGAGTCCCTTTTGGTCCATGCCCTGCCTTCGCCGGGCGTGTCTTCAATGATATATATGCCGTTGCCGGACGGCGCCGCGTCGGGATAGTTTACGTGCATCCACGACTCGAAATAGAGCTTTTCGGCCGAGTTGGCTTCCGTCTTCTGCTCCTTGACGCACGATGGCGCAATGACGGCGCACAGCAGGCACGCCGCCGCAATTCCATATGTCCTGTATATGTTCATCGTTCAAAAATGTCTGATCATTCTATAAAATTTCTTCCACCCATATGTGGAAAGCCAATGCCGACTTTGCAGGAATCGTGCCGACATCGGCATTTCCGAAGCCATATTTTCCGGAAAAAAGGATAAAGCATTCTTCTCCGCCCCTTACGCCTTTCAGCCCGTTCCTGAGGCCTGTCAGCAGAGGACCTGCCATATCCAGAGTGTCTGGCCTGAACTCCGTTTCGTCGCCCATTGACCATCCGGCGCTTTCGGCCGTGCCGGCATGGTTCGTCCAGAACATGTCGCCTGCCGATACTGAGGAGCCGCTAAGGACATAGCCTGCATAATAGACGGACGCAGAGCCGGATTCCCCGAGTTCTGCGCCTTCGCCCTCAGTGATCACGAGCCTTGCGCTTCCTCCGTTGTATACGGTGCGCAGCTCCGTGTCCGAAGCCGACTGCCTTGCGCTTATGAAGCTCTCTATCGTGCTTTCCTGGCCGTCGTATGTGCTTTCCTCAGACTTTTTCCCGCAGGAGGCGAGGAGCATGGCGGCGCAGAAGCATAAAATCGTCAAACGTTGTCCTTGCATGGTTTCATGAAAAATTCGGCGCTCGCTTTCCTTATGTATTCCGCGGCATCGGCGCGCCCCGTGATGCCGCCGCCAAAAAACAATTTGCCTCCGGCCGCGTTTTCATGCCCGCCGCCGCTGAAGAATCGCCCGGCGAAACGTGCCGCTGAGGTGCCGCTCCTGGAACGTACCGACACTCTGAAATATCCGGCTTCGTCTTCGGTGAGAAGCATGCTCAAGCGTATCCTGGCGGCGCACAGAGGTATGTTCACGAATCCTTCCGTTTCCCCCTCCCTCATGCCGAAGCGCCTGCGTATGTCCTTGTCTATTATCATGAAGGCCGTTCCCTCCGGGGTTATTTCCATGTTCTCATGCAGGAGGTAGCCCATCAGGTTCAGCCTGTTGATGCGGCTCCCGTGGTACAGCCTCCTAAGTATCGACTCCCGGTCTACGCCGGCTTCGAGCAGCCCGGAGGCCATGGCGAGGGTGCCGCCGCCTACGGAGTTGGCGAAGTTGTTGGTGTCGGTGGTCATGCCTGCCATGAGGGCGTATGCCGACCTTTTCGGCAGGTTGGAGGCGTTTCCGAATATGTCCGGCATTTCCATCAATATGTCGTACAGCATTTCGGAAGCCGAGGACACGTCGGTTCTCGAGAATACGAGGCCGAAGCTCTCCGTTTCGGGGCCGATGTGATGGTCTATGAGCACCTTCGCCGCTTCCGAAGCCGTTAGGGCTTTTTCCAGATTTCCCGTGCGCGAAAATCCGTTGCAGTCGAGGCATATGATCAGATCCGACGCGGCGATGCGCGCTTCCGTTTCCCGCGGTGCGAGGCTGTGGAAGAATATCCCGTCCCTGACTTTCCTGGGCGCTATGAATGAGATATTGTCCCCGTAGGGTTCGGAGAATGCTATCGCAGCGTCCTTGCCCCGTTTTTCGGCCAGATAGCAGAGCATGGCCGTACAGCTGCCGAGCGCATCGCCGTCGGGGCGGGTATGCGCCACGATAGTCACCGCGGATGCGCCGTCTATCATGCCGTCCAGCCTGTCTATGTCGTCTTTCCGGATTTCAGTCATCGTTCATAACCACGTTTCGGCGGAAACTTGAAATAATTCGTTTTGCAAAATTACAAATTATATTGCATTTCATAAATCAATTTCATAACTTTGTCCGACGGTTGAAATATATATAAACTCAATAATAATGAACAAGCTTGTCAAAACTATCACCGAAATCCTGTTGTTGGCGGTAGCGGTCCTTTTGGTGGTGCTGATCGTACGCAGCATTCAGGAACCCGTCAAATTCAACAAGGAAAAAGCTGCCAGGGAGCAGGTGGCGATACAGCGCCTGAAGGATCTCCGTGATCTTGAGGTGGCTTACAAGAGTGCCAACAATCATTTTTCCGACAACATCGACACCCTCAAGGCTTTCTATCAGGAGGGCAGTCTCGAGGTGGTTCTTCAGATCGGTTCGCAGGACGACTCTCTGGCCGTTGCCAGGACTGCGGAGCTCAAGAAAAAGAACAAGAAGCTCACCAATGAGGATCTGTACGAACTTTACAAGAAGGGCGACACCGAGCTGGTATTCTCCATCAGCACGGAAGTTCCGGTAAGGGACACCTTGTTCAAGAACAGGCCCGACTTCTCGATTGATTCTCTCGGGTACATACCTTTCTCCGGAGGCGAGAAGGTCCAGATCGAAGCCATCGTCAAGAAAGTTTCCGGCGTGGACGTTCCGCTTTTCGAGGCGAGGGTTCCTTACAAGGCCCTGCTGAAAGGCATGGACAATCAGCTCCGCATCAATCTTGACGCCGAAAGGGAAAACCAGAACCGCTACGAGGGTCTTCAGGTAGGCAGCGTCAGCGCTCCCAACAACAATGCCGGCAACTGGGAGTAGTTCTCCTATGTTCGGCTACGATTCAGAGACAAACGGAATATCCATTCAAGTATCCTTGGGTGGATATTCTTTTAGAGTGGGCGAAGGAAAGGAAATACGCCGTTCCGGCTGGCTCGACCATGAAAAACTTTTCACCGCGCCCGAATTCCACAGGAGCTATGACCGTGTGGAAATCTCCCTGCTGACGCCCAAGACGGCCCTGATTCCGGAGGAATTCTTTTCGGCCTCCACTGCAAGGGAGTCCCTCGCCGACGTGGTGCCGCTGAGGGACGATGACAGGGTGGGGTATATGAGGGTCCCGGATTACGGTGCCGTGCTGCTGTTTTCCACGTCCATCGATGAGACATTTTCCAAGGTGGTAGCCCGTACGGTCATGAAGTCGGACGGTTCGGCCGTGCCCATCGTTCCTGAGACGTATTATCTGCTAAGGGACGTCGCCGGCATAGGGGAGTACAACAAGATAATGGCTTCGTATGCGGACGGGTGGCTTTATCTGGCCATAGCCCAGGGGGACAGGCTCAGCCTGTGCAATGTGTTCCCGGCCGTGGATTTCACCACCGCGGAGTATTTTATCTTTCTCGTCATGAAGAGCCTTCAGATGAATCCGGAGGTGTCCTCGGTCTTTTTCAGGACCCCGCTGTCGATGGAGGAAGAATTGTCTCTTTACAGGTATTTCAAGGCAGTGGAGCGCGTCTGACATGCGTATAATTGCAGGAAAGCTCAGGGGGACTTCCATCAATCCTCCGGCATGGTACAAGGCCCGTCCCACCACCGATTTCGCCAAGGAGGGGCTTTTCAACGTGCTCGACAACGAATATGATTTCGAGGGGCTCAAGGTCCTCGACCTTTTCGGCGGCACGGGAGCCATATCCTTCGAGTTCGCTTCACGCGGGGCCTCGCGCGTCTATTCCGTGGAAATGTCTAAGGAGAACGCCGCTTTCATACGCCGGGAAGCCGGACGCCTCGGCCTCGGCAATGTGACGGCGGTGCGGGACAACGTGTTCGATTTCCTCGGGATATGCCGGGAAAAATTCGACATAGTGTTCGCCGATCCCCCGTATGACCTTGAAGGGCTCGACAGTATACCGGATAAAGTATTTTCGGAAGACTTGACATATCCGGGATGCTATTTCATTCTGGAGCATCCAGGAAAGTATTCCTTTGCGGACCACAGGTATTTTGTAAAGGAAAAGACGTACGGCAGGGTGCATTTCAGCTTTTTCGCAAAGCCGTGACCGTCATTTGAGCAGGTTGCCGAGAATGCCGCGCGACAATTCCCTCGTAAGCGTCCTCGTGGCCGCGCCGGCCGCTTTTTTCGTGGTCTTTCCTTTTATGTTTTTCACAACCTTGTTGCTTACGTCGGCCGCCAGGGTGGCGGTGACCGCAGTCAGCACGGATTTGAAGATTTTGCCGCCAAGTCCTTTCCCGCCGGATTCCTTTTTCCTTTCTTCCTTCTTCTCAGTCTTTTCCTGCTCCTGCGATTGCCTGAGCAATACTTCAAAGGCGCTTTCACGGTCTACGGCTTTGTCGTAGCGTCCGTACAGCCGGGACTTTTTAATGGTTTCCTCGCGCTCGGAGGCGCTGACCGCCCCTATACGGCTCAGCGGGAACACGATTTTCGCCCTTTCCACCATGGCAGGCGCGCCTTTTTCGTCCAAAAGCGATACGAGCGCTTCGCCGGTTTCGAGATTCATGATGGCGTCCGCCGTATCGAAGGCGGGATTCGGCCTGAAGGTCTGGGCCGCCGTCTTCACCGCTTTCTGGTCTTTCGGGGTATATGCCCTGAGAGCATGCTGGACGCGGTTGCCGAGCTGGCCCAAAATGTCTTCAGGAATGTCCGAAGGGCTCTGGGTAACGAAATATATGCCGACGCCCTTGCTCCGTATGAGGCGTATTACCTGCTCTATCTTGCCTGTGAGCGCTTTTGACGTGCCCTCGAACAGCATGTGGGCCTCGTCGAAGAAGAACACCAGCTTGGGCAGGTCCATGTCTCCGACTTCGGGAAGTGTGTCGTAAAGCTCTGACAGAAGCCACAGCAGGAAGGTGGAATAAAGTTTGGGCCGCAGCATCAGCTTGTCGGCCGCGAGCACGTTCATCACGCCCTTTCCTCCTTCGTATTGCAGCAGGTCGTAGATGTCGAATGACGGCTCCCCGAAAAATTTGTCGGCTCCCTGGTTCTCAAGCGCGAGCAGGGCCCTTTGGACAGCTCCCACGGTGGCCGAGGATATGTTGCCGTAGGCCGTGGTGAATTCCGCGGCGTTTTTGGCCACGAAGTCGAGCATCATCCTCAGGTCTTTCATGTCTATGAGCAGCAGACCCTTTTCATCGGCTATGCGGAAGACGATGTTGAGCACTCCGGTCTGTGTTTCGTTGAGTTCGAGCAGGCGTCCGAGCAGCTCCGGGCCCATTTCGGACACCGTGCTCCTCATGGGATGGCCCTGTTCGCCGAAGACGTCGAAAAAGCGTACCGGACACGGCTGGAATTCGGGGGCCGTGAGCCCGAATTCCGGCAGTCTCTTTTCGATGAATCCCGAGAGGCTGCCGGGACGGCTTATGCCCGACAGGTCTCCTTTCATGTCCGCCATGAAGCATGGCACTCCGGCCTGGCAGAACGTTTCTGCCATCACCTGCAGCGTCACTGTCTTTCCGGTGCCGGTCGCTCCGGCTATGAGTCCGTGGCGGTTGGCCATTTTACCGCAGATGCTTATCGGACCTCCGTCCGAATGGGCTATGTACAGGCCTCTTTCCTTGTCGAGCATATTGTATGGGTATTTGTCAGATTTTCACAGTGTAGATGTGCGGTCCGAAGCGTTCGAATGCGGCCTTGTCGAGCATTTCGCGGTCGTCCGGGTGCGCTATGCCTATCATGAGCCTGGCCCTTTCCTGCAGCGATCTGCCCGTGAGGTCTACGGCTCCGTATTCCGTTACGATCCAGTGGGCGTCGGCCCTCGGCGTCACCACTCCGGCCCCGGAATTCAGGACGGGCACTATCTTGTTCTTTCCCTTGTTGGTGCGGGATGCGAAGGCAGTTATGGATTTGCCCCCTTCGGACATGGTGGCGCCCCTCACGAAGTCCAGCTGGCCCCCGGTGCCGGAGAAAAAGCGGGTACCGATGCTGTCGGCGCATATCTGTCCCGTGAAGTCCACTTCCGTGGCCGAGTTGATTGCCATGGTATTCGGGTTGCGGGATATTGTCCACGGGTCGTTGGTGTATTTGATGTCTTTCATCAGCACGTCCGGGTTGTGGTCGATGAAATCGTACACTTCTTTGGAGCCGAGCAGGAACGACGCCACCACTTTTCCGCGGTCGAGCGCTTTGCACGAACCGTTTACAACGCCCTTTTCTATGAGCTTCAATATGCCGTCGGCGAACATTTCGGTATGGATGCCTATGTTTTTGTGGTTCGCCAGCTCGGCCGCGAGGGCGTTCGGCAGCGCGCCGATGCCCATCTGTATGCAGGCTCCGTCGGGAACGAGCGCGGCGCAGTTGCGGCCTATGATCTTCTCCGTTTCGGTGGGTTCGGCGAATTCTTTCGTCACGAGCGGCGTGTCGTCTTCCACAAGGCAGTCGAAACGGTCTATGTCGACGAGGTCTCCGTATGCGAACGGGACATTCCTGTTGACGACGGCAATGGCTTTTCTGGCCACTTCAAGGGCGGCTATGGTGCAGTCGACCGAAGTGCCGAGCGACACCTTGCCGTTCTCGTCCGGCAGCGACACCTGCACCATGGCCACGTCGCAGGGCAATATGCCGCAGCGGTACAGTCTCTGCGACTCTCCGAGGTGGACAGGCACATAGTCCGCATAGCCCGAATTGACGTTGGGCCTTATGTTGGAGCCGATGAAAAATCCCTGGTCGAAGAAGATGCCGCTGTATCTGGGATCGCTGTACGGCGCAGGGCCTTCGGTATGGAAATGATGGAAATGCAGATCGCGGAGTTCTCCTGCGTCCGCCCTGCGGCACAATGCCTCGATCAATATCTGCGGAACGCTTGCGACACTGCTTAAGTGTATGCGGTCTCCGGTCTTTACGAGCTTTACGGCATCGTCGGCGGAGACGAAATGAATGTGTTTCATAAAAAATACTTGAGGAATGAATTCCTGCAAAGATAATAGAATTTCTTAGTATATTTGCATTGGGCTGCGTCCCGCATCTGTAACGCGATGAATCATGAATGACAAGAGAGAAGAAAAGCTCCTGCAGATAGGCAGGCTGCTCGACATAATGGACAGGCTCAGGGAGGAATGTCCGTGGAACGGCGCCCAGACCAACGAGTCGCTGCGCACCATGACCATAGAGGAAGTGTATGAACTTAGCGACGCCATTCTGCGCAAGGACGACAATGATATCGAAAAAGAACTTGGGGACGTGCTGCTGCACGTCATTTTCTATTCAAGGATAGCCGAAGAGGAAGGGCGTTTCGACATCGCCGGCGTGGCGCGGCGCGAATGCGAAAAGATGATCTACCGACACCCCCATGTCTTTTCGGACACGAAGGTCAAGGATGCCGGACAGGTCTCCGAGAACTGGGAGATGCTGAAGACGAAGGAGAAGGGAGGCAACAGGAGGATACTCTCAGGCGTGCCGGACGGGCTTCCGCCGCTGCTGAAGGCGTATGCCATGCAGGACAAGGCCCGTGGAGTGGGTTTTGACTGGGAGGAGAAATCCGATGTGTGGGACAAGGTAAAGGAGGAGCTCGGAGAGCTTATGGACGAGTTCAATGCCGCGGAAAAGGCTTCGGACGATGCCGGAAAGGCTGCCGCGCATGACCGTGCCGAGGAGGAGCTCGGGGATTTCATATTCTCCGTGGTCAATGCGGCCAGGCTTTACGGACTTAATCCAGATACGGCCCTCAACAGGAGCTGCGCCAAATTCAGGCGCCGTTTCACGTATCTTGAGGAGCAGACCATACGCCGTGGCCGCATGCTTGCCGACATGACCCTCGAAGAAATGGACGCCGTCTGGGACGAGGCCAAGGCAAAGGGGCTATGACGGAGGCGTGGAAAGCCCGGACCGGGATGCTGATAGGGGACGGCGGCATGGAAAAGCTGCGCGCCTCCACGGTGGCCGTCGTCGGCATCGGGGGCGTAGGGGCGTATGCGGCCGAAATGATTGTCAGGGCCGGCGTCGGCCATATGGTGATAGTGGACAGCGACACCGTTTCCGAATCGAACATAAACCGTCAGCTGCCGGCCCTACATTCCACCGTAGGCCGGCTCAAGACCGAAGTGCTGGCGGAGAGGCTCACCGATATAAGTCCAGGGCTGGATCTGACAGTCGTCCCGGAATACCTTCTTGCCGATTCCGTGTCCCCGGAGTCCGGACTTCTGTCCGAAAGGACCGCCATGCCGGAGCACGCCCGCAAGGCGGAAGACATCCTGGGCGGTTTTGACCTCGATTTCGTCGTGGACGCCATCGATACGCTGAGCCCGAAGATTTCGCTGATCGAATATTGTCTTGGCCGCGGCATACCGCTCGTCTCATCCATGGGCGCGGGAGCCAAATACGATGTTACGAAAGTGCGCATAACGGACATTTCTGAATCATTCCGGTGCCCTCTCGCCTTCATGGTGCGCAAGAAACTGCATAAGAAAGGCATACGGACAGGATTCAAGGCCGTTTTTTCGGAAGAGGCGCCTGACGAAAGGGCCATAGTGCCGGACGAGGGGGCCAACAAGAGGTCCATAGTGGGGACGATATCCTATCTCCCCGCCGTGTTCGGCTGCGCCTGCGCCCAGGCGGCCATCGGGCATCTGCTCGGAAAATAATTCCATTGAAAACCATACCATCATGAAAAGAGCTGCAACGATCTTTATGTTCATACTTCTGTCCGCCGGCGTTTTCGCCCAGGTGCGGACTGACGGCCCCGTAGTGGCAATCGATACCAAGGGCATGACGGTCCTTTTGGAGGCACGCGGCGGGGAGCCGCTGCGCTACCTTTATATAGGGGAGAGGCTTGATTCGGCCGATGTCGGCGCCGTGCCGGCCGCCGGCGCCATACGGATGGATGCATATCCGGCATACGGGCAGGGCAATATACGGTCCGACGCGCTTGCGGTGACCCATTGGGACGGGAACATGAGCACGGAAATGGCCGTGAGCTCAGTCTCCATAGAAAATTCCGAAGACGCTTCGACGGCATGCATACTGTTGAAGGACAGGATATACGACTTCTATGTGAAAGTCTTCTACAAGGCATTCCTGGATGCGGACATGGTGGAGACGTGGACGGAACTGACTTCGCTGGAAAAGAAGCCCGTGCTGCTTCGGCGCTTCGATTCCGCTTTCCTGCCGCTCAGGACGGGAAACGTATGGGCTTCCCATCTATATGGTTCATGGGCCAATGAAGGCCGCCTCGTCCAGGAGCCCCTTGAAAGGGGAACGCTGCTTATAGAGAACAAGGACGGCGTCCGGAATTCGCAGACCTCGCATTCGGAGATAATGTTTTCCCTTGACGGAAAGCCTCTTGAAAATGCCGGAACCGTGCTCGGCGCCGCCCTTTGCTACAGCGGCAATTTCCGTCTCGAAGTGGTTACTGACGATTCGGACTATCACAAGTTCTATGCGGGGATATGCCCGGACAACAGTTCAGTCAGCCTCGGCAGGGGAGAGTCGTTCCGGACTCCGGAGCTGGCCTTTACCGTCAGCGGCGAAGGACTCGGAGGCGCGTCGCGCAATTTCCATGACTGGGCCCGCGCCCACAGGCTCGCCCACGGAGACAGGGAGCGCAAGATACTTCTCAACAGCTGGGAAGGCGTGTATTTCGATGTGAATGAGAGCGGCATGGCGGAAATGATGTCCGAAATCGCAGGCATGGGCGGAGAACTGTTCGTGATGGACGACGGCTGGTTCGGGGAAAAGTATCCCAGAGTCAGGGACCGCAGCTCTCTCGGGGACTGGAAAGTGGACAGGAACAAACTCCCCCACGGCCTCGGGTGGCTCGTGGACGAGGCGGACCGGAACGGAATCGGCTTCGGAATATGGATAGAGCCGGAGATGACGAATACGGTGTCGGAACTGTACGAAGCCCATCCAGACTGGATAATAAACGCTCCCGGCCGGGATGTGGTGCAGGGCAGGGGCGGTACGCAGGCTGTGCTTGATCTGGGCAATCCCGCGGTGCAGGACTATGTATTCGGCATAGTGGACGGTCTGATGAAAGAGTGTCCGGGCATAGACTATATAAAATGGGATGCCAATATGTCCGTTTCAAGCCATGGCAGCTCCTGGCTTCCTGCGGACAGGCAGTCGGAACTCAACATACGATATCATCAGGGTTTCGCCGCCGTGTGCGAACGGATACGCGCCGCATATCCCGACATTACGATCCAGGCCTGCGCCAGCGGGGGAGGACGTGCCAACTACGGGGTCCTTCCATGGTTCGACGAATTCTGGGTGAGCGACAATACGGATGCGCTTCAGCGCATATATATGCAGTGGGGGACTTCTTATTTCTTTCCTGCGATCGCCATGGCGTCGCATATAAGCGCCGTTCCCAATCATACCGTGGGCCGCGTCACTCCGCTTAAGTTCCGCATCGACGTGGCCATGGGCGGACGTCTCGGCCTGGAGCTCCAGCCGCGCGACATGACGGACGCCGAAAAGATGCAGTGCAGGCAGGCCATCGCCGACTACAAGAAAGTCCGTCCCGTCGTGCAGTTCGGTGACCTTTACCGTCTGGTTTCGCCTTATGACGGCCTCGGCGTAGCTTCGCTGATGTATTGCTCCAAAGACAAGTCCCAGGCCGTTTTCTATTGGTACAGGACGGAAAATTTCTACGACAGCCATTTGCCGAGAGTGAAGATGGCCGGGCTCGATCCGGACAGGATGTATACGGTGTATGAACTTGACAGGATCGGTGAATCCGCCCTGCCTTTCGAGGGCCGGAGCTTCAGCGGAGCGTTCCTGATGTCCTCCGGGCTTGAAATGCCGGGAGGCTTTTCCGGCAGGCTTGGAGGATATTCCAGCCGCGTGCTTCATCTTGTGGCTGAGCCGCGTTAGCCGCGTCCCGGCCCGTCCGGACTGCATATTTTGCCGGCTCTTTCCGTCTTAATCTAAATTTTGCGTATCTTTGCACCTGTTTTATATATCGAAACGGCAGAATGTCCGCAAAATACAGAATAAAAGAGGTCGGGTCCCGGAAAGATTTGCGCAAGTTCATTAATTTCCCGGACCTGCTTTACAAGGATTGTCCGCAATATGTGCCTGCGCTCCATTCATCGGAGATGCATTCGCTTACCGCGGCCGCGCCTCTGGAATATTGCACCCGCAAAATGTGGCTCGCATATGACGGCGACCGTGTCGTCGGCCGTATATGCGGTATGATAAACCCCAGATACAACGAACTTTACGGCAAGAAAAGGGCCCGTTTCGGATGGTTCGACACCGTCCGGGACATGGAGGTCGCCCGGCTCCTGCTCTCCACCGCCGAAGAATGGGCGGCCGGCCGGGGAATGGATGAAATACATGGTCCGCTTTATTACAACACTCTCGGCAAGCAGGGCATGCTGGTGGAAGGATTCGATAACGTGCCCGTTTTCAACTGTCTTTACAATTTCAGCTATTACAACGACTTCGTGACGGCGCTCGGCTATGAAAAGGAATGCGACTGGCTGGAATACAAGATTCCCGCCGCGCAGGATGTTCCTGAAAAGATGCGCCATGTGGCGTCCATGCTCATGGAACGGTACAAACTGCACGAAGGCAGCATCTCGAAGCTGAAAAAGGATCCCGCCATGGTGCGGCATTTTTTCGAAGTATACAATGAAAGTTTCAGGAAAACGGTCTATAATTTCATTCCTTTCACGGAAAGCGAGATCAAGGAGGAGGCGGCTTCTGTCATGCCATATCTCAACGACAGGGTGAGCAGCATAATACTCGATGAAAACGAAGATCTCGTGGCTTTCGCAATCAATTTTCCCGACATCTCAGGGGCGCTGAAGAAAGCGCGCGGAAGTCTCTTCCCGTTCGGGTGGGTGCATCTGCTCAGGGCCCTGCGGAATTACGGGACCGTCGACATGATGATAAACGGGGCCGTGCCCGAATGGCAGAATACTGGCGTCTCGTCGGTATATCACTGTATCCTGTCCACCAAGTACAGGAATGCCGGCGTCAGATGGGGCCTTTCCAATCCGCAGCTGGAGACCAACGGGGCAGTGAACGTATGGAGCCGTTATGAAAATAAACTGTATATGCGCAGGCGCTGCTATGTGAAGAAGATAGGGAAGCCTGTGCGGGAAACGACAGAATGACAGTATAGAAATTTATGGCAGAAAACAATTCATTGCTGGACAAAGTACTGAGTCTTCAGGACAAATTCGTGGCGCTGCAGTCGCAGCTGTCCGATCCGTCCGTGATGTCGGACATGAAAAAGTACGTGCAGCTCAACAAGGATTACAAGCAGCTCGAACCTATCATAAAGGCCGGGCTGGAATACAAGAAACTCATCGACGGGCTTTCCCAGGCCAAGGACATAATGCTGAACGAGAAGGATGACGAGCTCAAGGAAATGGCGAGGGAGGAAATCGCCGGCATCGAGCCGAAAATCCAGGAGATGGAGCGCGACATCAAGCTCCTTCTCATTCCTGCGGATCCGGATGACGGGAAAAACGCCATAATGGAGATCCGGAGCGGCACAGGCGGAGACGAGGCCTCCATCTTTTCCGGCGACCTTTTCCGCATGTATTGCAAGTTCGCCGAGACCAAGGGCTGGAAAGTGGAGGTGAACAGCCAGACCCCCGGTACGGTCGGAGGCTACAAAGAGATTATTTTCAAGGTCTCGGGTCCGGAAGGGACGTACGGCACACTGAAATACGAGTCCGGGGTGCACCGCGTGCAGCGTGTTCCGCAGACGGAGGCCCAGGGCCGCATCCAGACTTCCGCCGCGTCCGTGGCCGTGTTCCCCGAGGCGGGCGAATTCGACATAGAGCTGAACATGAACGATATCCGCAAGGATACCTTCTGCTCATCCGGCCCCGGAGGGCAGGGTGTCAACACCACGTATTCCGCCGTCCGGCTGACGCATATTCCGTCGGGCATAGTGGTGCAGTGCCAGGAGGAACGCTCCCAGCTGAAGAATCTCGACCGTGCGATGGAGGAGCTCCGTACCCGTCTCTACAACCGGGAGCACCAGAAATATCTTGATGAAATAGCGTCGAGGCGCAAGACGATGGTCTCGACCGGTGACCGTTCGGCGAAGATACGTACCTACAATTACCCTCAGTCGCGCGTGACGGATCACCGCATCAACTGGACGATGTACAATCTGCCCGTTTTCATGGACGGGGACATACAGGAATGCATTGATCAGCTGCAGGTGGCTGAAAATGCGGAAAGGCTTAAGGAGGCCGGCGAATAGATATGGCGCGCGAAGACAATCTCAAGGCACTCGGCAGGAAAACCGAATACCGCAGCGACTATGCTCCGGAAGTATTGGAGACCTTTGTGAACAAGCATCAGGACAATGACTATTGGGTGCGTTTCAATTGTCCTGAATTCACGAGCCTGTGTCCCATAACGGGGCAGCCGGACTTCGCCGAGATACGCATAGCCTATGTCCCGGATGTCAGGATGGTGGAAAGCAAAAGCCTCAAGCTGTATCTTTTCAGTTTCCGCAATCACGGAGATTTCCATGAGGACTGCGTAAACACCATAATGAAGGACCTGATCCGCTTGATGGACCCCAAATATATAGAGGTCACGGGGCTGTTCTCTCCCCGCGGCGGCATATCGATATATCCTTTCGCCAATTACGGCCGTCCCGGTACCAAGTACGAGAAACTGGCCGAGGAGCGTTTCGCCCGTCACGAATGACGGCTATTCTTTCGGCACCAGCGCAAAGGTGAGTTTCCCTCTGCAGCACAGTTTTCCGCCTACATCCAGCCTGGCTTCGCAGAAAAACAGATTTCCCTTTCTGTCTTTCAGGGTACAGGTGGTCTCTACCAGATCTCCGGGGCGCACTATGTTCTTGAACTGGACTCCGTCGATGCCGCGGTAGAGGGTATTGTTCCCTTGTATTTCATCCTTTACGAGTATGGCGCAGCTCTGTGCCATTATTTCGCATTGGATTACGCCGGGCACCACGGGGTTGCCCGGAAAATGTCCGCGGCAGAAAAACTCGTCTTCCTTGATGAGGTATTTGCCGTGCGCCGCTCCGTTGTCGTCAATGTAGGCCTCTTCTATGAGAAGCATAGGCTCCCGGTGCGGAAGATACTTTTTGATTTCTTCTTTGTTAAGTGTCATCATGGCCGCTTCGTTTTATATTATTCTTCGTATTTGCGGAATGCTACGCATGCATTGTGGCCTCCGAAGCCGAACGAATCCGATATGCCTATCGTCAGGTCGGTTTTGACGGCGGTGTTGGGGGTGTAGTCGAGATCGCACTCCGGATCGCTGGCGTCGAGATGAATCGTCGGAGGGACGATCCCTTCGCGGAGGGCGAATATGGTGGTGATGGCCTCGGCGGCCCCGGCCGCTCCCAACATGTGGCCCGTCATGGATTTGATGGAACTGATGTGGGCTTTGTATGCATAGTCGCCGAGGGCGTTTTTGTAGGCCATGGTCTCGGCTACGTCGTTGAGCTTGGTGCCTGTGCCATGGGCGTTTATGTACATGTTGTCTTTTTCGGGATCGAATCCGGCCTCGCGGAGGGCGATCCGGATGCACTCGGCCTGGGTGGTTCCGTCCGGTCTCGGGGCGGTGGGATGATAGGCGTCGCAGGTGTTGCCGTATCCTACTACTTCCGCGTATATCCTGGCTCCGCGCGCCTTGGCGTGTTCAAGTTCTTCAAGGACTATGATGCCGGCGCCGTTTCCCATTACGAAGCCTTTTCTGTTGGCGTTGAACGGGAGGGAGGCGTAATTGGGGTCGGTATCGCGGGAAAGAGCCTTGGCGTTCGCGAAACCGGCTATTCCGAGCGGAATGGTGGCGTTTTCGCAGCCTCCGGCTATGATGGCGTCGGCATAGCCGTGGCGGATGGCGCGGAAGGCTTCCCCTACGGTGTTCGTGGACGTGGCGCAGGCGGTCACGATATCGAGCACGGGACCGTTGGCGTTATGCTTTATGGCAATATGCCCGGCGGCAATGTTTGAAATCATCGTGGGGATGAAAAGCGGGGACACCCATTGTCCCGAAGGCTCCTCCAGCATCTTTACGGTCTCGCGGTACTGTATCTCGAAGCCTCCTATGCCGGAGCCTACGTAGACGCCGAGGCGGAACGGATCGATGTTCCTGTCTTCTCCGTCGGCGCGGAGTCCGGAGTCTGTCATCGCCTGGTATGCGGCGGCGACGCCGTACTGGGTGAAGAGATCCTGTTTGCGGATGAACGCTTTGTCCATGCCGTACATCTCAGGCTGGAAATTCTTTATTTCGCCGGCGATATGCACCGGAAGCTCCTCTGTGGGAAATTCATGGATATAGTCTATTCCGCAAACTCCTTCGGTCAGGTTTTTCCAGAATGTAGGGATGTCGTTTCCCACCGGGGAAATGATGCCCACACCTGTTGCTACTACACGTTTGGCCATATATCAAAATTTAAATTCGACTGCAAATATACTCATTTTATTTTACCACTCAAGGATGGCGGCCGCCGACAGCAGGCCGGCTCCGAATGCGCTGAATACCAATATGTCGCCTTTCTTGAACAAGCCTTTCCTGTTGCATTCGTCCAAAAGTATGGGACAGGAGGCCGACGAGGAGTTGCCGTGGTCCGCTATGTTGGTGGGGAACCTTTTCTCCTCTACGCCGAGGGCGTTGCGTATCCCTTCGATGATGCGCATGTTGGCCTGGTGGATCATGAAATAGTCCACGTCGTCGATCGTCATGTTCACGCCGGCGAGGAGCTCCCTTATGTCTCTCGCGGAAGTCGAGACGGCGAAACGGAACACGTCGCGGCCTTTCATCTGCAGGGGTACTTCAGTTTCTTCCTTGGTTATGTACGGAGTGGGCGTGAGCTTGTGGAACTGCCAGATCTTGTCGGGCGCAGGATCCGCGCTGAGCCTGGTCGCCTTCAGGTTGTCGCCCTTGGTGAAGACGGCCGCTCCGGCGCCATCGCCGAAAAGGACGCATGTGCTCCTGTCCTCCCATGAAGTCATTCTGGTGGGTTCTTCCGGGCAAACTATCAGGACGTTGGAGTATTTGCCCGCCGAAATGTACGTATCGGCGATGTCCATGGCGTAGATGAATCCGGGGCAGGCGCAGTTGATGTCTATGCAGGGACATTTCATGCCGAGTCCCGCGGCGATTATGCAGCTGATTCCCGGGGTGACGTATTCATTGATTACGTTGGAGCATATGAAGAAATCTATGTCCGATATTTCGAGCCCGGCATCCGCGATGGCCCTGCGGGCCGCTTCCATGCCGAGATCCTCGATTTTTTCGTCGCTGATGACATGCCTCGACCTGATGCCCGTGCGGGAGGTTATCCACTCGTCGCTGGTGTCGAGAAACGAGGACAGCTCATCGTTCGTAACTATTTTCTTGGGAAGCGCGCTCCCTGTACCTATTATATTCATAAAATTAAAGACTTGATTCCGGGCGCAAAGGTAGTACAAAAAACAGAAAAACAGAAAGTCGAGGCGAATAAATTGACAGACAATAGATAAGGGAGATTGATGCGGACATAGGGAAAGTCGGCGGAGACTGGTAAAAAGCCAAGAAAAACCGTCGCGGCGCTGTTCGCCACGACGGCCGCTTCTTTCAGGTCCTTCTGTCCACAGATGGCGTGAGTAATGCTCCGCTCCCGCTGTCGTGGACCCTTTGAATGTGTAGTGAGTGCCCATGCCGGTTACGCCATGGACATCCAGCAACTTATCTAATTGTGTCAGCAATCGATACGCAGTTGTTTTGCTTACATTCAAGAGTCTTTGCACATCCGCATTGGCAATGCTGCCATTCTTGGCTACAAATTCAAGGATCGGGAAATATCTCTCGTCTATATTTTGTGCCCGTAATTGCGACTGTATGTCGGTATAAATGTAATGATAATTTTCTAATTGAACGATGGCTTATAGCTTGGGATATAATTATTTTATGGTTGTTTTCCATATTTTAGCTGCTTCCGTAAGACGGTATTGCTGCTTGGGGTGGTTTGGTTGCTTAGGATACAGGAGTTTTATGGCTCCGTCAGCCAATGCGGGAGCAAAATAATGTTCACGGAATGATGTGCGATGTTTCAGCCCGACACCTGCCATCATTTCATTCATCGTCATATAGCCGTCGTTCATCGAGAGAATCAACTTCTGCACTTGAGCAGAACTTGGGTGGAACTTGGACGGAGCTTGAGCGGTGGTTGAGCGGTGGTTGAGCGGTGGTTGAGCGGTAGCTGAGCGGTAGCCGGGGCGCTTGAAGGTGACAAAAACGAAGCCGCCGTCCCATCGCCATTCAGGCTCTTCCAAGCCCGCTTCACGGCAGGAGTCCATGATGCGTTTTGCTCCGGAACCCCAGCTTTCCAGATAGGTTGATTTGTAAAGAGTCTCTGCAACCCTCAGGTTGTATGGATAGGACTCATGCGGTCGCTTGATCGATTCCGGGGTAATCTGCGGTGGGAATATACCCGGATTAGCGATTTCTATCCGGTCATCATAAATCGCTATGCGATTGGTCAGTTTATACTTCTCCCATTGGCGGTGGCAGAGGCTGTTTATGAGGGCCTCTCTCAACGCCTTATAAGGCACTTCGAGGCGTTCTTCCCGTTGTAGGCTATGATTGGTAATCTTGCCTCCGAGATTAAGGTGCTTAAAGAAAAATGCCATGCCTGCGTCAAGCAGATCAAAGAAATTGCCTTCTGCGAGTTGATCATCAACGAATTCGTTCTTGTCCGTACCGACAAAACGGGCCATTTTCAACCGAAACTGCGGATATTCGTCTATCTTGTCGGAGAAAAGCAGGGTCGCTGCATTTGTGGGCACACCATTTTTCAACAACTTCCATTTAGCCAAAGTATCCACGATGGGCTCACTCATGGCGCTTGCCGGAATACGGCCGCCTTCTACGCCGAGACGGATGCAACCTTTGATATGCTTCTCATTCAAATCGGTGAAAGCAACACCCGCAGCCGTGTAGCTTTCCCAGGCATACGCCTGTGGCTGATGAGCACGGATACGCTCGTCGTACATATCCTGCGGCATGACCTTTGTCGTACTCTCGATTTTATAGTACGGACATCCGTGATACGTATGCGGGCGTTCGCCCCAGACCCAACCGTCAAAGTGCATGGCAATGACTTTGTTTCCGGGATGTTCCGGCACGTCGACATAATGGACATAAATATCGACAGCCGGCTCCAGCCCGGCCAAAGCCTGCCCTATCTCCCGTTTGGTGGTTTCCGTAACTTCCTGTCCGATTATCTTCAGCGCGTTCGGAGCAATCCCGAAGATCAGCCAGCCACCCTCCGTGTTGAGGAAGGCGCATGCCGCGTGCATGCCGTCTTTCAATTCTCCGGTACTTTTTTTCAGCTCCAACGTCCGGGATTCGTCAAAGGCTATCAGTTCTTTTATATCATCGATCGTCATATCGTACAGATTATTTCCGGCCATAATAAATAGCTGCTAAAGATATATAATTTGTTGAAATTTCGGATTATATTCAATGGATTTGCCTGCTATGATTGCGATTATGGCTTCTTCGATCACCTTGAGTGGCACGATGAACCATTCCCGGGGGCGGAAGCCGTCCACGGTCACTTGTAATTGCACGTCTGCAAAAAGTTTATGGATAAGCGCTTCGAAGGTCGAAGATTTAACGTTGTATACCTTCCATGTGGCAACGACTTCTACATCGGCACATAAGTACGTGGGTTCGTTCTTCGCGTTTGCAATACGGCTTTCTACTGAAGTGGTGGTGAACCCTATCTTATACAGGTCTTTGATGGCCCTTATTTCCGGTCTGACAGATTTTGAGCGCAATACATAGATTGTTCCACTTTCGACATCGTTGTTGCTGATTGTGAAATACTGCTGCAACTCTTCATCTGTGAACTCCGTGCAATTGACTACAGACAGGCCTGTTACGGACAGATTTTTCGTTATCGTCTTATATTTGATGTCCGACTCTGTGCCATTTTCGTAGATTACCCGCGTGCGCCCGTCCCGGTCTCCGTGTCTATTGAACCCTTCGTCTTCAAAGGCTGCAAGATAACCGATCATGCCATCTTCAATGAAATAGCTCCCTACTTTCAGGTTCTTTACGCTGAACTTGGTAAGGCGATACTTGCCGGATTTCAATCCTTGGTGAAGCTCCTTGAAGTTGCTTTCGTATCTGTCGAAATCTTCACAAGGCACTCGTTTCCCCACATATTCAGCTTCTTTGCGGGCATTAAGCCGCTCCCTCATGTAATCGGGGACATCGAACAATCCGGAGTCGGCAGTGTCCCCGGTATCAGCGAACAAGGGGTCGTTGAAAATTGCTTCAAGCTGTTCTTCTTCGGTAGGCTCACGTTGATATTCAGGCTGAGGCGAAGGAAGGATACCATAGGTATCAAACAGACGGCATCGCTCAATTTTCGTTTCGTCTTTCAGCAATCCGACCCATTTATGATAAAGTGAAGTTTCGTCTGGAGTATTATCTTTCGGAAGCCGATTCTTGGCTTCATAGAAAGCCAGTATCTCCTGAAAACCTGCAATAAGGCGGTCGCTTGATGTTGGCCGTTTCTGCGGAGCGGTGACATCAGCGAACAAGGGGTCTTCAAATATCTTTTCGAGTTCCTTGTCCCAGTTGATCATTGGTGCTGTGCGAGTTTATTGCGTTTAAGTTGACGAAGGTGTTCGATAGCGAGCGCAATGCGGCGAGCCAACGGATCGCCGTCGGTAATATCCGGCATAGTTTTGCCCGGGTTTTCTTCTCGCCACTTGGGGAGGTATTTTGTAAAAAGCAAAATTGCTTCCTCATCAGTAAGTTTTTCGGAGCGCTTTTCCTCTATAACATACTGAATGGTGCGCAGCACTTCAGGGGTCAGCGATTTGGATACGATTTCGTAAGCTCTCTGGAAAGGATTGATCTCGGCTATAAGGTTGATGTCAAGGTCATTGATATTGACAAATCTGTTGGCAATCCGAATGAGTTTATTGCCGGAATCATCGGGCACTACTACTTGCTCGCCCTGTGTGGCGATAGTCAGGATTGTATGCTTTGCAACGGCATCGACTTCTTCCTCGGTTAGGTCGGGATAAGTATCTCGGATGATTTTCGGGATATAAACCTCGGTAATCATTTCTGTCATGCCTTCGCCGATGATAGCTTCCCGGATATTCTTATCAGAAAGCGTGGTTGCAACAAGAGTGTCGAGATCGTTCTCGACGATAGCCTTGGTCTTGTCATTCAGAGCCGGCAGACCTTTCACCTCAATGACATGATCTTCCTCCGGTGCAGTTGTCTTGTCTGGCTTTTTTTCATCATCCGATTTGGTCTTGAAGTTCCATTTGGGAGCCATAACCTGTTCCATTAGCAACGAGGCTGCAATAGCTTTCAGAAAATCATTTACGGCCATCGAGACATCGTCTTGCGCCGCATCAGGGTTGGGGATAAGGTTCGTGAACTGTGCATGGGTCTTTCCCTCACAGTCGCGTGTGCAACGACCGATGATTTGCACTACTTCCGTAAGCGAGGCGCGGATGCCGATCGTGATGCAGTGCTCACACCATTCCCAATCGAAGCCCTCTTTGGCAGTACCGAGCGCGATGAGAATGTCCATTGAATCGCGGTGGTTCATTCTCCGCAGATAGTTTTGCAATGCGTTTCTGCGTTCCGCATTGTCTTCCACGAGATTGCCGACCGTCAACAGACGGCCGTCGTTCGTCCTGACTTTATATAGATAATTGTCATAATCGCACGATTCAATTTCTCCGATGCACTTGATGATTTCGGCAACTTGATCGTATTTGTCCATAAACGCTCCGGTCTTGCTTTTGGGGTGCGGAATGTGGATAAGCGTTTTCTTTGTCGTGTCCAGCACATCGGGAATAGCCGTGAGGTAGTTTCCTTGAAAGAAGCTATACCCGATGCCAAGACTTTTTAACCAACGGTAGCCGTTCAGTTGCTGGTAATAGTTGTAATTTATGGCCGGCTGGAATAACGCCTCATCTTCGGGGCGCATCACCGGCACGGCATCGCCTCTAAAATACGAGCCCGTCATTGCGAGAATGTGTGCCGATGTTTCGTTTAGAAGTCGGCGAATGAGCGAACCGAGGCGGTTCCCTTCGTCGGCCGAGCCATGGTGGAATTCGTCGATGCCGAAAAAAACGTTATCAAGTTTCCGTGCGTCAATACCGTTGAGCGAGTTAAGCAACGTGGTATGGGTGCAGACAAGTTTTGTCGCAGTCGGATTGTCAAGGAATTCCCGAAGTCTCGATTTCTTTGAGTTTTCACTACCGGCTGCAATGCAAAGGTTCCAATACGGAGCGACTTTCCAATCCTCGAAAAAGCCGGATTTCTTCAAAGGTGTGTCGTTGAAGCTGCGCCCTATGTTTTGCTGCGGCACGGCCACAATTACCTTTTTGATACCTTGATGGGCGAGTTTGTCAAGGGCCACAAACATCATGGCGCGGCTCTTGCCCGATGCCGGAGGTGCCTTTACAAGCAGGTGCTGACGATGACGCTGGGCATAGACCATTGCCTGCATTTCACGCATACCGAGTGCATCAGTAGCGCTCGACTTGCCCGTTTGGGCGTATTGTACTTCAACGAGATTAGTCATATATTCAAATTCTATATGGAACATTAGATTGTAAAATCCGACTCTTATCCCAAGTTCTTACGCCTTTATAGTCCAAAAAGATCAAAATTGATTCTCTTACCCTATTAAAATCGGCAGTAGGTCCAACAATTATGTTTTCAACACAATCAAATGGCATGGAATATTCTATATATGGAAGAAGAATCCCTTTCCGTTCCCTAAACAGAAGCTTGGATTCATTATTATTAATTGTGATTCGAGCCTCTTCTTCTGCATTATAACACCAATTTTTGATGCGAATGCCTATATGCCCACATATAACAGTATGTAAAACGTGCGCACGACTATAATATGGCATATTGTCTCCATGCTCCATTGATTCTTTCACAACACTTAGAGGAATCTCCTTATCTATCTCAAGGTATATCTCGTTTATGTCTTCCTTAAATTTACTGGTTAAACATTGGATTACATCGTTGCAGTTCGGATTACAATAGAAGCAATCTTTTAGGAGTATATTGGCTTCTAATAATTTTTGATAATTAAATACAAGAGCTACTCCATTGCCGTTAGAAGCATACATATCCCACATGTGGAGTGAATCATATGCTTTAGAAAAAGATATAAGATAGGGACAAATTGCTTGGCCTGTAGAGGTCATACGATAATTATCAAGAATATCATGATATAATTTGTTATCAACCAAAGTTTTAGCCCGACATTCATTGGGCACTTTTAGCTCATTTTCAATTTGATCTATTATCTCTGTGCAAAATCTTGCACCAAACTCATATTCATTAGGGTCGTTCATGTACTTGTAATGAGTAGCCCATAATTTAATATTGGGTTGATTTTCAGTATAGTCTTTGAACATTCCAAGAAGTCCAGAGGTTGTAGTATAATGTAACCGAAGTAAACTCATTATTTTGTCATTTTAGTGTAAAGTTTGAAAAGGTATTCGAGGCGTTCTTCGTCGGAGGTGAACGGATTGGGGCGGTAAATGCGCTCTACGGCGAGGTCGAGTTGATGATGGGCTTCGAGCAGCTCGTCGGGCATGGTTTCAGGATTATACATCTCGCCGAGTGTCATATCAAAATGCTCGTCGCGGATATTGAGAATATTTTGAGCAAGACGCTCCAGATCTCCTTTCTCGGCTGTTGTTAGCTGCGGAAACGGGAAAGTATTGTAGCATAGTGTCGCAGAATAACGATAATCGGTTTTCAATCGTCCGCCAACAGTGCGAACCCATATATTATGCATTTTTGATGTTAGTAATGCGAATAGCCATTTCTCAGCATCGTAAATAGCAAAAGCTGAATCTGAAATGATAGTGTCCTTGTCAACAAAGCCTATCGGTATATATTCGCGCCTTTCAGATGATACTCGAGGAATAAGAATGGCGTCTGTCGGTTTGTATTGAGGCTGTCGAAACAAATAAGGATATTGTGCATATTCCGCAGTGGTGGTGGTATCGCTTGCGAGACGGGCAGTTCTTACAATCTCGAAGCGCTCGTGATATTCCGGAATTTTGTCTAATACAACATATGATTCTTTATCAGCCCAAATACAAAATCGTTTATAATCATTAAGAAAATCGTCTGCCCCAATATATTTCTTTAATGGGTGAAGACCTATTGGAGTTACAGCAGATAAACGATTAAATTCGTCTGTGGATAAAATAAGCCCGCCGCCATCAGAAGGCATACTACCTCTTATCATGTCAGGAACTTTTGATATAGGTGAAGATGTGCGTGGAACGACAATATTATCTCCACTGCTTAGATAGGGATTAATATTATTGACAAGCGTCTTCTTACAATTAGAAATTATATATTTCTTTTCATGGACGGTATTAGAACAAAGACCAATGATATTAACGATTACTGCAGCATTATATTTAGCATTGTTGGTCCATTTGAATGAGGACTGGGCGAAAAATATTTCAATATTATAATTGAATAAGTTTGACCATAACAAAGCGACTTGTTCACCTTGAGCAATGGAATTTGTTGTAACAAATGCCGCTTTACTTGAGGTCCCAGAAATATATCGTGCTGCTTTACAAAACCAAGATGCTATATAATCAAGATTCTTATAACTAGGGAAATGACCGCAGACTATTTCTAAATCCTTTTTCTGTTCAGCATCTTGCATCGAGCTTCCAAGATACGGCGGATTGCCCATAATATAAACCTCTTCTTCGGGCGAGTGCGGGCAGACGGTATTCCAGTCGAGGCGGCAGGCGTTGCCGCAAACGATATGGCCGGAGGGTTTAAGCGGGAGCGTATCAGGTTGTACACCAAAGGCCTCTCTGAATTTAAGGTTCATCTGGTGCTCAGTGAGCCATAGCGACAGCGTGGCAGTATCGCATGCGTAGTCGTCCAATTCAATGCCATAGAATTGGGTGAGCGTTATGTTGCTCATGGGCAGCACCGAGATATTGGCAATGTCACGAAGCGCTTGCCATATCATGATCTCCAATTCACGCAGCCGCTTGTAGGTAATGATAAGAAAATTGCCGCTTCCGCAAGCCGGGTCGAAAAACTTGATGTTGGCCAAACGATTAAGAAGGTTACGAAGCCGCTGGGTCGCACGGTCCGGATGCATCTGCTTCGCCAGTTTTTCCTTTGCTTCCTCACAGGCGGCGGTGAATTCTTCCATGAGCGAGTCGAGGAACAGCGGACGTATCACTTTCTCGATATTCGGCACGGAGGTATAGTGTATGCCAAGGCCGGCGCGTTGCTCCGGGGTAACAACCGCCTGGATCATCGAGCCGAAGATGTCCGGGTTGATGTCTTTCCAAGCGTATTCTCCACAGTTTAGTATCAGCGTGCGGGCCCGACGTGACAGCGTCGGGATCGGGAATCGGTCTTTGAACAAGCCACCATTGACGTAAGGAAATCTGTCGTATGGGCTCGGTAAGGTGGCCAGTACGGCCGGATCATTGGTCGACATGGCAAAAAATGCCTTGTCGATAAACGCAGCAAGGTCGGAGCCGTCCTCTTTGGTGTGATTGGCCAACGTGTTGGTAAAAAGGTTCTGCCCGGGGAAAAGGCCAGTATCTTCGGCGAAAAAGCAGAACAGCAGCCGCGACATGAAGACATTGAGCGCATGGACAGTTTCCGGGTCACGTACATTGTTATATCGCCGTATATCGTCAAAGAGTTTGGCCATGAGTTCGGCTGATTTTACATCGGCCTCGGATTCTTTGGTGTATTGAATCTTCTCTATGCCGGCAAGCGGTGCAAAGAACTCAAAGTCTTTCCATAGATGTTCGATGCGGTTTTCGTAAAAATCATTCTCTTTTGGATCATAGGCGACAACGTGGACCCCATCGCTCGTGACATAGAGGCGGGGCGTGTGTTTGGTAATTTTGGCATCGGCTCGCATACCCGCGATAATGTCATACATGGCGGTGCAACCGTCGTCGATCGTTTTGTTCGCGGCGGGACGATAGGCGATAAGATTCTTGACAAGGACAGTCTCGCCATCCTTTGCCGAGTTTCCCGCACCTTCTTTGGTACGCCTTACCTGTCCGTCGCCCCAATTGGCGAAGATCCGCAGAAGGTCATAGACAAATTCCGATGCGGACGTACCACGCTGACTGAGCTGTTCCAAAGCCTCGGTCGCCTGAACATGAGAAAATGATTTGAGTTTCTTCGCCATAATCAGTCAATAATGTCGCCATTAGCCAGCTATCGTTTGTCTATATTCAAAAGTTTAGCAATTCTTACATGCATATCGAGGGATGGCGGTACCTTGCCGGCCTTATCTGGTCCCATATTATTGGTTTGTTTATTATAAGTTTTGCTGTTAAGTGTAAAAGTACAAATTTTATTTGATATATGGTCGCAGGTATTCAAAAAGTAGTTCGATCGGCAAGAATCAAACGTTCGTGCAGCTGCACTCCAAGGAGTGGTGAGGTGACGGTCAATGTATTCTCTTGCACCGGACGCCGGGATTGTCCATGATGATCTGACAGGTCTTATTGCCACCCCGACAGGCATAATTTGGTTATTTATGGACTATATGCTTTAGGCTTGTATAAGCGGGGTTGGCATATGGGAAAAAGATGACAGGATCTCCCTTGCCGTGCCGTTAGGGAATCCGGAAATACCTTTGCCAGACGACAATGGAATGCCGACCGCCGGAGCAAAGACGGGCAAAAAGTGGAGGAGAAACCCATTATCGGATGATTCTTCGATCCGCAATGAGTTTATGCCGTGAATCCTTTGCGTTTCGATTATTTTGATATACTTTTGTTTTGAGAGTCGTTTTGACATGCGCAAATGACTGAAATGCAATGCAGTCTGTATGTAGCCAAATCGTAACCCATCGCCCCTGTCATCCTTTATTATCTTCTGTCATTCAATAGATTACTCGATTTTTTGTGATTCGGGCGCAAATATACAAATAATTGTAAAAACACATCGGCCGCCATGGCGGTGCCCCCGCGGCTTTGATTTTGAAAAAATTATTACATTTGTAGAAAAACCTCCGCCGATGGAAAACGAAATAGATACGGGGACCGGCCGCAACATCCTGCCCAAATGCCTGCGTGAAAAGCGTCAGATGATAGATACTGTCGTCTTTACGGCTCTCGTGTCCATAGTGTTCCTCCTGTTCAGCATACCTTTTTCGCACAATGCATGGTTCAAGCTGGGCAATTCGGTGTTCACCATTTTCACCATACTGTTCGCCATCGGCGGACTCGGCATCATCATCGTGAGCCGCATCGTCATGTACAGGACGAGGATGCGCTTCGAAATGACTTATTTTCAGTACGTGCTGTGGTGTACGTCGGAGATAATACTCATCTGCATGCTTTATACGCTGTTCACCGTGCTCATAGCGAAGCCTGAGGAATATTCCGCGTTCGGAGTGTTCATGAGCTCCCTGCTCTACGGCTTCATTTCGGTGGGCGTGCCGTATATCCTTGCCGCGATGTATTTTATCATTCTCGACCAGGAAAACACAATCCGGCTCACGCACATGAGCGAAGTGGTGTCGGACGAGGTGATAACTTCGGGCAACAGCGAGAAAATAACCCTTTTCGACAGCAGCGGCGTGCTCCGGCTGTCCGTCAGCAGCGGCAACCTCTATTACATAGAATCCAACGACAATTATGTAATGGTGTGGTATACCGACAACCGGGGGGAACTGAAGAAATATCTGCTCCGCTGCAGGATGAAGATGGTGGAGGAAAGTTTCTTGGGCAGCTACCTCGTGCGGTGCCACCGCAGGTTCATCGTGAATATGGAAAAAGTGAAGGTGCTGCGCAGGGAAAAGGACGGCTACGTGCTTGAGATGGACAATGACACCATCCCGCAGATACCCGTCACCAAGACATACGTCGACAACGTGCTTCAGGTGTTTACCGACAAGAAGCCCCTCGTTTTCTGACGGAGGCTCCGGCGGTGGCTACCGTCTGTTCTTGCGGGAGCTTCTGCGTTTGGCTTCGCGTATCCGGTATGCGCTTTCCACCATCATCTGGTCCATGAAAGCCCCTCTTGCCGCAAGAAAATCCAGAATGGCGCAAATCAGCGGGAAGATGGCGGAGAAACGGAAAACCATTTCGTCCGGAGCCGTGAAATACATGTATGCGAGCCATGCCTGTGTGCCTATTGCGGCGATGCCGCCCAATACGGACAGCCTGAGCTGCAGGATGCGCGACTTGAACGTGAGCAGCGCAAGCAGCGTCACAATGCCGAGGATGACGAGCAGTATCATGAAATATGGGCTTGACAATTCTGAATAGCGTATTTTTACGATTCCTTCGGCTCCGTTCAAAGTGATGGCGGTGCCTGTCATCAAGGCAATCAGGAGCGCAAGGGATATTGCCAGGTACAATGTCTGGATTCTCTGCCACATATTGTTATATTTTTTCGCAAAAATAGGAAAATCTGCAATTAAAACCTATATTTGTCACTTAATCAAAAATATCTCAGTCATGAAAATTCCAGAATCAGAGCTAATCATCAATTCCGACGGCTCGGCGTTCCATATCCATCTGAAGCCGGAGGAACTTGCGGACAACGTGATACTTGTGGGTGATCCCGGACGCGTGGACATGGTGGCCGAATTTCTTGAGGACATAGAATTCAGGCATCAGTCGAGGGAATTCGTATCCGTGACCGGCAGGCGCAGGGGCACAAGAATCACCGTGCTGTCCACAGGCATCGGCACTGACAACATCGACATAGTGATGACCGAACTGGACGCCCTCGCCAATGTGGATTTCTCCACCCGTGAGGTAAGGCCGGAGCACCGTACACTGAACGTGCTGCGCATCGGCACTTCCGGAGCCATTCAGGCCGACATACCGCTCGGCTCCTATATTTTTTCGCAGATATCGGTAGGGTGCGACGGTCTCCTGAACTGGTATGCCGACCGTGACAAAATCACCATCTCTGAGATGGAGGAAGCGTTCATGTCGCATGTGGGCTGGGATCCCAGACTCCCTTCGCCGTATTTCGTCGAAGCGTCCCGGAAGCTCGCCGACAAATTCGCGGACTGCACCGTGAAGGGCGTCACCATATCCGCCTCGGGATTTTACGGCCCGCAGGGGAGGGTAGTGCGCATAGGACTCGCGATGCCCGACATGATTGAAAAATTCGAATCTTTCCGTTTCGGCGAATACAGGATAACCAACTTCGAGATGGAGAGTTCGGCTCTCGCAGGTCTGTGCAAGCATCTTGGACACAACGCCGGCACCGTATGCTGCGCCATAGCCAACCGCCACCTCAAGAGCAGCAATCCGGACTACAAGGCCCAGGTGAGAGGTCTCGTCGAGCTCGCCTTGGACAAAATGTCGGAGCTTTGATTTATTTTGAGTCGTAGAGGCTTTCGAGGGTCGCCGACTCGAATTTCTCAACCATGGGATCATCCACGAGAGCGTCGACAATCCTTTTGCTGCCGAGCATCACGTTCGCTTCGAGAAAGCGGATCTGCTCCGGGAAGGTGGAGATGAAATGTTCGGCTATGTCGTGGGCGTGGTCCTTGTATCTGTAGATGCTGTAATTGTATCCGAAGCCCGACAGCCGTTCCGCGATGCTGTCGCTGCCGAAGAATCCCCAGCTGAAGAACCGTATGCTGCCGTAATTGACGGTCTTGTCCGCCGTGCCGTGCAGAAGCAGCTGCGGACAGGGCTCCGCGGCGTATTTCAGCTTGCCTTTGTCCGAAAGTATCGCTCCGGCGAACGACATGACGCCGGCGTAGTTGAAGCCTTCCGGCAATACGCCGGCAATGGCGGTCCGGTTGCTTATCTCATATTCGGCCTGTAGCGAGGTTATGGCTCCGGCCGACGAGCCGCTCAGGACTATGTTCTCCGGATCGACCCCGAGGTCGGCGGCGTTCTCCACGATGTAGCACGTGGCGCTGAAAAGGTCTTCCACCGCCATCCGTATCGCGTTCTGGAGAGGTTTTACCATCCTTACTCCGGACGGGACGTCCATGCCTTTCAGCCCGAGCCGGTAGTCTATGGCTATGACTTTGTATCCGTTGTCATTGAGCAGCCTGAACCACGGGACATAGGCTTCGCCATCCCGTTTCCCGCCTATGAACCCGCCTCCGAACACGAACAGCACCGTCGGTTTGGCATGCCCTTCGAATGCGGTTTCGCTCCCTTCGGAAGGTTCGTACACGTCCATGAACAGTTCGCAGGTGTCCCTTTCGGCGTAGAGGTAGGTACTTTTCCCGTTTTGCGCCGCCAGGCCGAATCCGGCGATTATCAGCAGCGTCACGGACAAAATCGTTTTGCAGTGTTTTGCGTTCATTATAAAAAAATTTTTTCGTTCACGTTCATGGAGCCGTCATGATTCCGGCGGAATCAGTTTCTTGATGGCCTTTATGTCGCAAAAGAAGCGGCTTGCTATCACGCGTATTATGGTATAGGCCGGTATGGCGACTATTATGCCGGGTACGCCGCCTATCTCCGCCGCTATGAGCAGCACTATGAAAATCTCCAGCGGGTGGGCCTTGATGCTGGCAGAATAGATTACGGGCTGGTAGATGAAATTGTCGATCAGCTGGGCCGTCAGCATGACGGCAAGGATGATCAGGGCGAAAAGCCATATGTTTACGTCCAGTCCGGCGCCGGTGCCGAGCTTGAGCACTATGCCGAATATGACGCCCGTGACTTCGCCGACCAGGGGACCGAGATACGGAATGACGTTGAGCATGCCGGCTATCAGGGCTATTCCGAGCGAGGGGCCGAAGCCGAGCCGCGCGATGGCCCATAATCCGATGAAGTCCACCAGGGCCACGCCTATTATCTCGGCAGTAAGGCCCAGGAAATAACGGGAGAGCAGCCCCGATATTTCGGACACGGCCTTGTCGGTCTTCTGTTCAAGGCCGTCCGGCACGAGGGCGCAGGCTATTTTGGAAAACAGTTTTTCGTCTTTGATGAAAAAGAACGCTATGAATATGGTGGAAAACGCCCCTACGGCAAAATCCGACACGAAGGAGGCCACGGAGCCTATGAGGCCGGTCATGAACCCGGATACGTTGGAAAAGCTGAGGATGCCGCGCAGCTTGGCGATCATGACGGCTTCTATGCGGAAATCGGGACCCAGGGCGGGAAACAGGCCTATCAGGCTGGAGTTGATTTTCTCGAGCATATTCACCGTCATGGCGTCCATGCCGCCGATGTCCGTCAGGGACACGTCGCGGAAAATGTTTATGACCAACGGTATCGCCTGCGTGATGAACAGCAGGATCAGCAGCGCTATCATGAGCATCGTGATGACGGCGAGAAGCCAGTCCGGAGCCCTGAATCCTTTTATGCTTATTTTTCTGAGCATGCGCATTACGGGCTGCCCTATCAGCGAGATTACGAAAGCCGCTACTACATATATCAATACGTCGCGGAAATACAGGCAGGCAGCTCCCGCCAGGACTATGCCTGCGGCCGTGATGGTATATCTTGCCAGCCTGTCCGTGCTGCGTTCATTTGATTTTTCCACTGTGACGGATTAATGTTTTTGTAAATATAGCCATTCCTTTCGTGCCGGAAGACAAAATTTTTCAAAAAAGATCATATGTGCCGCGCATTGGCACATATGTGGGGTACCTTTGCATCGTAAACAAAAGAAAACGATATGAAAAACACTGATTTCAACATTCTGTGCACACTCGGTTCATTCATTTCGAACGATGCATCGTTCAAGGCCCTCGTTGATATGATAGACGACATGGGACTTGAAATAGAGGACGTCAGGACTTTTTGACGGATACGGCTATGCTTTCCCCGTCGCGGCCGAGCTTTACCTGCAGGGTGCGCAGGCCGTCATTTTTCCTGGCCAGCATCCTGTCCGATATGATGAATTCGGACACCGGATCTTCTATGTATTTCACCACGGCCCGTTTCAGCGGCCTGGCACCGAAATGGCTGTCGTACCCGGCTTCGGCGACGAAACGTTTGGCCGAGGGCGATACGTTCAGCCTGTATCCGGCTTCTTCGGCCCTTCTGCGCAGGTCCTTGAGCTCTATGTCTATTATTTTGGCGATGTCATCCCTGTCCAGGCTGCTGAAGAAGACGCGTTCGTCCACCCTGTTTATGAATTCCGGAGGAAAGGCTTTGCGGATGGCCTTGTCCAATAAGTTCTTGCGCTGAACTTCCGGCACGTTGCCCGAGGTGGCGAATCCGAGGCCGTTCCCGAATTCTTCCATGTCGCGGCTTCCTACGTTGGAAGTCATGATGACGATGGTGTTCTTGAAATTCACCGTGCGGCCGTTGCTGTCGGTAAGCCTGCCTTCATCCATCACCTGCAGCAATATGTTGAAGATGTCCGGATGGGCTTTTTCTATTTCGTCCAGCAATACGACGCAGTACGGCTTTCTCCTGACCCTTTCGCTGAGCTGGCCGCCCTCTTCGTATCCCACGTATCCGGGAGGCGCTCCTATGAGGCGCGAAACGGTGAATTTTTCCATGTATTCGCTCATGTCTATCCGCACCATGTTGTCCACGGAGTCGAACAGATATTCTGCGAGGGATTTGGCGAGCTGCGTCTTGCCCACTCCCGTGGGGCCGAAGAACAGGAATGTGCCGATGGGCCTGTTGGGATCTTTGAGCCCGGCCCTGTTGCGGCGTATGGCCCTTACGACGCTGTCTATGGCATCGTCCTGCCCGATGATGCGTTCCTGCAGGCGCCGTTTCATGTTCATGAGCCTGTCCCTTTCCGATTCGGCTATCTTGTTGAGCGGAATGCCTGTCATCTTCGACACCACCGAAGCTATGTCCTCGGCATCCACTTCATCGGCGTGCGCTCTTTTTTTCGCAAGGTTCAGGCGGACCATCGACCCGGCTTCGTCCAGTGCGTCTATGGCCTTGTCCGGCAGGGATTTGTCAGTAATGTACCTGTCAGTCAGCCTGACCGCGGCCTCAATGGCTCCGTCCGTATAGGACACGTTGTGGAATTCTTCGTAATTTTTCCGTATGTGTCTCAGTATGTCGATTGTCTGGGGCACGTCCGTGGCCTCGACCACTATCTTTTGGAAACGCCTGTCGAGGGCCCCGTCCTTTTCGACTATTTTGGTGAATTCGTCCATGGTGGTCGCCGCGATGCACTGGATCTCTCCGCGGGCGAGGGCCGGCTTCAGCATGTTGGCCGCATCCAGGCTGCCCTGGGCTCCTCCGGCTCCTACGATGGTGTGGAATTCGTCTATGAAAAGTATGGTGTCCGGATCGGAGGACACTTCGCGTATTATGGCTTTCAGGCGCTTTTCAAAGTCTCCCCTGTATTTGGTGCCGGCCACCACGGAGGCTATGTCGAGCGAAATTAGCTTCTTTTTGGCAAGCGCCGGGGATATCTCGCCGGAAACTATCCTGAGCGCGATGCCTTCCACTATGGCGGACTTGCCCACCCCCGGCTCTCCTATCAGGATGGGATTGTTTTTCTTCCTCCTGCCGAGAATCTCTATCACGCGCGCTATCTCGGCGTCGCGGCCTATGACCGGATCGAGCCTGCCTTCCCTGGCGGCCTTTGTAAGGTCATAGCCGAATTCTTCCATGTCGAGCTTCCGGTCCTGATCTTTGTCCTGGCCTTCTTCACTTTCCTGCCGCTGCGTCCCTTGCGCCGGGGTCAGAAGCCCTTCTGCTTCCAGATAGGCGAGGATGCGGCCGTAGTCGAGGCCTTGGTTGCGCAGATAGATCTGCCCGTAACTTTCCGTGGTCCTGCACAGCGCCAGAAGGAGATGCTGCGACAAAGCCTCCGGGCTCTTAAGCCTCGACGCTTCCATGACCGTGATGCTCAGCACGTTCTGTGCCTGTCTCGAAAATGATATGTGATCAATTTCAGAGTACGGTATGGCCTCGTTGGTAAATATGTGCCCGTCTATGAACCGCCTCAGCGATGCCGGGTCTGCCCCCATCGCCCCGAGCGCCCTGAAGGCTATGTTGTCTTCGTGCCTGACGATGCCGAGGAACAGGTGGTCGGGGCCTATGCCGTAGCTTCCCGTGCGCATCGCTTCTTCGCGGGCGTAGTTTATTATTCCGTTGAGTTCTTCCGATATCTTGATTTCCATGTCTTTCCTTGTCCGAAATTATATTGCAAATATATGCAAAAGCCTTTTATCAACAATCGTGCGAAGGCGCAGGTCACGACAAAATGTCAGTAGCTGCGGCGGCCGTCACTTTATGTAGCGATGCAGGGGAAAATCCGGAAAAATGATTATATTTGCATGTTTATACGATAATGAAAATGGATAAAGAAAATCAGGACGTCATAGAAGAAACTCAAGGGACAATCAGGCAGGTCGAAATCGACAGCGAGATGAGGACGGCGTATATCGACTATTCGATGTCGGTAATCGTTTCCAGGGCCCTTCCCGATGTCAGGGACGGTTTGAAGCCTGTGCAGCGCAGGGTGCTGTTCGGCATGGACGGTCTCGGGCTGAGCTATTCGGGCCAGACAAAAAAATCGGCGAGAATCGTCGGTGATGTGCTTGGAAAGTTCCATCCGCACGGAGATTTGAGCGTGTATGACGCGATGGCGAGGCTCGCGCAGGGCTGGAACCAGAGATATACTCTTGTGTGGGGCCAGGGCAATTTCGGCTCCATGGACGGCGACCCGGTGGCCGCCATGCGTTATACCGAAGCCAAGCTCGCCAAATTGGCCGAGGACGTGCTGGCCGATCTCGACAAGGATACCGTGGATTTCGTGCCGAACTTCGACGACTCTCTCGAAGAGCCGTCGGTCCTGCCCACGAAGGTGCCTCTGCTCCTTCTCAACGGTTCTTCGGGCATTGCCGTCGGCATGGCCACCAACATGGCACCGCACAACCTTTCGGAGTGCTGCGACGCAATCTGCGCTTATGTGGACAATCCGGAGATCACCACCGATGAACTGATGCAGTACATCAAGGGACCGGATTTCCCCACCGGAGGCATAATCATAGGCCGTCAGGGCATAAAGGATGCGTACGAGACAGGAAGGGGCCGTCTGGTGGTCCGCGCGAAGACCGAAATAGAGGTGGCCGAGAACGGCAGGGAAACCATTGTGGTGACCGAAATACCCTACATGGTCAACAAGAGGGACATGATAGAGCGCATCGCGCAGATGGTCGAGGACAAGAAGATAGACGGCATATCTTATATCAACGACGAGACTTCGAGGGAAGGCGTCCGCATAGTGATAAGACTGAAGATGGGAGTCAATTCCAACGTGGTGCTCAACACCCTGTTCAAATACACCCCTCTCCAGTCAGGCTTCGCCATTAACAACGTGGCCCTCGTCAAGGGACGCCCGCGTACGCTGAGCCTCAAGGAAATGATTGCCGACTTCGTGGATTTCCGCCATGAGGTGATAGTCCGCAGGACGAGATTCGAGCTCGACAAGGCGATGAAAAGGGCCCATATCCTCGAAGGTCTGCTGAAGGCTCTCGACATAATCGACGAGA
This sequence comes from uncultured Bacteroidales bacterium, assembly GCA_947588835.1. GTDB lineage: Bacteria > Bacteroidota > Bacteroidia > Bacteroidales > UBA932 > Cryptobacteroides. The sequence continues at coordinate 75,581 of CANPZS010000001.1, forward strand.
TAGTCGACACCATATCTGCGTCTTCGAACGCCGAGGATGCCAGGCAGGCGCTCATGGCCCGTTTCGGGTTTACCGAGGCCCAGGCTTCCGCCATAGTCGAAATGCGCCTGCGCCAGCTCACCGGCCTGGAGAAGGACAAGCTCCGCAACGAGTATGACGAGCTCAACAAATTCATCGCGCGCTGCAACGAGATACTCGGCAGCGTGGAGGAGCAGCTCAAGATAGTCAAGGAGGAGACCATGGACCTCAAGGCGCGCTGCGGGGACGCGCGCCGCACGGAGATAGCTCCCGCGGAATTCGAATTCAATGCGGAAGACTTCTACGCCGACGAGGATCAGGTGATAACGATATCCCATCTCGGATACGTGAAGCGTACTCCGCTTACGGAATTCCGCACCCAGAACAGGGGAGGCGTAGGCATAAGGGGCGGCGCCACGAGGGACGACGATTTCATTGAGCACATCTATATCGCCAACACCCACAGCACACTGCTGCTCTTTACCCAGAAAGGCCGCTGCCACTGGATGAAGGTCTATGAGATACCCGAAGGGACGAGGACGTCGAAGGGCCGGGCCATACAGAACATGATAAGCCTTGAGCCGGACGACAAGATAAAGGCCTACATAAACGTCAGGAACCTGAAGGACGCGGACTATATAGAGAACAATTTCATCATATTGGTCACCCGCAGGGGCATCATAAAGAAGACCACGCTGGAGGCTTATTCGAGGCCGAGGACAAACGGCGTGAACGCCATCACCGTCCGGGAAGACGATGAACTGCTCGAAGCCATACTCACCAACGGACACTGCAATCTGATGATAGGTGCGCACAAGGGACGCTGCGTCCGATTCGACGAAAGCGAGGCCAGACCGCTCGGCAGGACGGCGATCGGCGTCCGTGGCATAAATTTGGATGATGACGATTATGTGATAGGCATAGTAAGCCAGGACCCTTCGGCGGAAGACGCCGGTTCGCACCATGTGCTGGTGGTGAGCGAAAACGGTTTCGGCAAGAGGTCGCTTCCATTGGAATACAGGCGGACCGCAAGGGGTGCCAAGGGTGTCAAGACGCTGAACGTCACCGAGAAGACAGGCGCCCTCGTAGCCATCAAGAATGTTACGGACGATGACGATCTGATGATCATCAACAAGTCCGGACTGACCATAAGGATGCCGGTGGCCTCGATCCGTCTGGCCGGAAGGGCCACTCAGGGCGTAAGGCTGATAAACATAAAGGAAGGCGATTCGATAGCCGCCGTTTCCGTCGTGGCCCGTAGCGGGGACGATGAGGCGGAACAGGAAAACGGCGGGGAGGATCCCGGAACTTCTCAGGAATAATAACTATTAAACCAAATGATTATGAAAAAGATTTTAGTCGCTCTCGCAGTTCTCGCTTCAATGCAGACAGTCGATGCACAGGTCAAGGCCGTAGTGGACGCCAGGAAGGCGGTCGAATCGGCGGAGCAAGCTGCCCAGAACCCTAAGAAAGCTGCCAAGTCGGCTACTTGGATGAAATTGGCGCAGGCCTATGTCAACGCCTATGACGCTCCCACCGCGAATGTCCTCGGAGGAAACAAACAGGAACTCGCCCTCGTGATGGGAAACGAAACTCCCTCTTCGGTGGAGGAAGTCGTCATCGGCGGAGTAACCCTCGAAAAGAACGTATACAACGGGAAAAACCTCTATTTCGATGCTTCAGGAGCCCTTATCGCCACTGAGGTGACCGAGCCGGCCCTCGAGGGCGATCCTCTCGCCAAGGCGGTGGAAGCCTATGCGAAGGCTCTCGAACTGGGCGCCAAGGCGGCCGATGTGGAGACCGGCCTTAATACTGTGTCGGAGAAATATTTTCAGGAGGCATACAACAAATATTCTCTCGGTGATCCGGCCGAAGCCAGCCGTCTTTTCGGTCTTGCCGCAGATGCCGCTTCGCTCACTCCGAGCCATCGCGTGGATACCACTTCCATTTATTATGCCGGCATCACGGCCTTGGAAGGCTCCGAATTTGAAATCGCCAGGGAATATTTCACCCGCGCCCACGATTACGGCTATTATGGCGAAAACGGTGCCGTATATGCCAATCTCGGCAGCGCCGCGCTCGGCATGCAGGATACGGTCGCCGCGCAGAACTATCTTGAGGACGGTTTCTCCAAATATCCGGAGAGCGGACAGATAATGACCAACCTCATCAATCTCTATCTCGCCACGAAAGAGAATCCGGAGAAACTGATATCCTTGCTTGACGAAGCCAAGAAACAGATGCCGGACAACGCTTCGCTGTATTTTGTCGAGGGCAACATCCTCGCCCAGGTCAAGGAGTACGACAGGGCTCTGGAGGCTTATCGCAAGGCCGGCGAGATAGATCCCAACTACGAAATGGGATATTACGGAGAAGGCACGCTGCACTACACGAGGGCCCTTGAAATCCAGGAAGAGGCCGAGGCGCTCCCCGTACAGGAGTACCAAAAATATGACGAACTTCAGGAACAGCTTGCGGCAACTCTGAAACAGGCCATAGGTCCTTTCGAAAAAGTTTTTGGAATGACCAAGAGCGACGAAGTCAAGCAGGTTGCGGCCGATTATCTGAAACGTCTGTACTTCCTCTTCCGTGACGAAAAGCCGGAGAATCAGGAAGCATATGAGAAATATGACGCTTTCCTGAAGGGAGAATGATCCCGCGGGGAAAGATCCTTGAATGGGGCCGGTCCGTGCTTGGGCCGGCCTCTTTTATTGTTCGTAGGCGTCGAACGCCTTTACGATTTTCGAGACGAGTGGATGGCGCACGATGTCTTTGTCGGTGAAAAGTACGGTTGCCACGCCTTTTATGCCGCGGACGAGATCCATGACTTTGAGCAGCCCTGAATCGCGCTTGTCGGGAAGGTCTATCTGGCTTGCGTCCCCCGTGACTATGAATTTGGCGTTGGCTCCCATTCTGGTGAGAAACATTTTGAGCTGCCCCGTGTTGGTATTCTGGGCTTCGTCCAGGATGACGCAGGCCCTGTCGAGAGTGCGTCCCCTCATGTATGCGAGCGGAGCTATCTGTATTGTGCCTTCCGACATGAATTCCTGCAGTTTCCGTGAGGGAATCATGTCAGCGAGTGCGTCATACAGAGGCTGGAGGTAAGGATCCAGCTTGTCTTTCATGTCGCCGGGAAGGAATCCGAGCCTTTCTCCTGCCTCCACCGCCGGCCGCGTCAGGATGATGCGCTTTATTTCCCTGTTTTTCAGAGCCCTTACCGCCAATGCGATGGCTATGTAGGTCTTTCCGGTGCCGGCAGGGCCTACGGCGAATATGAGGTCGTCTCTGAAATAGGCCTGCACCATCTCCTGCTGTGTCTTGTTTCTGGCTTTTATGGCTTTGCCGTCCGTGCCGTGCACGATCACGGCGTCTTCTTCGGGCATGAACCTGTCCGGAGAGCTTTCCGCATCGAATATATCCTCCACGTCGTAGACTGTGAGATTCGTCTTTCTCCGTCTCCTTTCGATGAGTTCGTCTAATTTGGAAGAAAATCTGTCTATGTCCTTTCCGCTGCCGTCCAGAATGATGTCCGTGCCGCGTGCGGCCACTTTCAGATCGGGAAAGTGCGAGCGGAATTCCGTCAGGATGCGGTTTTCCGCACCGTAAATCTCTATGGGGTCGATGGCTTCCAGCCTGATGGTTTTTTTCATTTTATTTCAGCGCAAAACTTTCGGCCCGGCAATTTAGTCATTTTATCGGAATATTGCGTCTGTCCGTGCGGTTCCGTCTTCGGATGCCATGAAAAGAGGAAAGGCCGGAAAGGCGGCATTTTTATTTTGCCACGGTGCGATATTTGGTTAAATTTGCAGATTGGCGGATATGCCGAAAAAAGTTCACCGTATGAAAAAGTATGCGATAACCGCTTTGCTGCTGCCCCTGTTGTTGTCCACGGGATGCGATTTCCTCCGCACCGTGGCCGGCAGGCCCACGTCCGCCGACATCGCGGCGATGAGGCGGGAGCTCGCCGAAGAAGAGGCGCGCAGGCGGGAACAGGATTCCCTCGCGGCGATCGAGGCGGCCGCAGCGGCCGCAGCCGCGGCGGTGCGGGAGGATTATGTGCCTATAATGGATTCCCTCGTACGCAGGGGAGTGCCGGTATATACGGGCACCAAAATGAAGGGAGTGTCCGGAGAGGGGCTCGAAAACCGGTATTATATTGTGACCGGCTTCTTCAAGGATTCCGGAAACGCCTCGCGTTCTTCCGCCAGATATTCGGAAAAAGGATATAATTCATGCGTGATACATTTCGGCAGCGGGTACGACGGCGTGAGCGCCGGGGCTTTCGACAAGCTGCTCGAGGCGGACGCCGCACGCAAGGAGGGAATAGCCGCGGGCGATTTTCCCAGGGATACATGGATACTTGTAATGGATTGACGCGATGAAATTCTTTTTCACCGCAGCGGCTGCTGCGTTTTTTTCTTTGTATGCCGCGGCCCAGTACAGGGGCGGATATGCCGAATTGTATGACAGCGAGACGGCAGGCTCGCTTAGGGAGCATGTCTCGTACATCTCCGCCGCGGCGATGGAGGGCCGCAGGGCCGGTTCCGACGGAGAGACTATGACGGCGGAGTACGTGGAAGATATTTTTTCGTCATACGGCGTGGACATACTTTCATCTTCCGGCGGCGGCACGTTCGGAATACGGCAGGACGGCGGCGATACGCTGACGTCGAGGAACGTGGCCGGATTCATAGGAGGATATGACGCCGCGCTTAAGGAAAGGTATATAGTCATAGGCGCCAGAATGGACAATCTCGGCACCGATACGCTGACGGTCGACGGGGAGAAGAAGGCCCGGATTTATTACGGGGCCAACGGCAACGCCTCAGGGCTGGCCATGATGCTGGAGCTTGCGAGGATGCTGAGCACCAACAGGATATTGCTCAGGCGTTCCGTCATTTTAGTGGCCTTCGGCGCTTCCGCGGAGTCTTTTGCGGGCTCATGGTATTTTCTTAACAGGACTTTCCCGGATGCGGACCGCATAGACGCAATGATCAATCTCGACATGCTCGGCATGGGCCGGAACGGTTTCTACGCCTACACCTCGTCGAATGCCGCCATGAACGCCTTGATTGATAACCTTAACGGGGACCTGCAGCCCATAAGGCCTGAAATCGTGACGGCCGAGCCTTATCCTTCGGACCACAGGGTATTCTATGACAAGGAAATACCGTCCGTGATGTTTACTACCGGCAAGTACGTGGAGCATGATACGGACAGGGACGTCATGTCGCTGCTCGATTTCGGGACCATGGAAAAAGAACTGGAATACATATACAATTATTCAGTGGCGCTCGCCGGGGGTCCTGCTCCCGCTTTCAGCCCGGGCAGCTATGATGCAGGCGCAGGCGTCTCCTCCTCGGCGCCCGTTCCGTATTACGACTGCGATATCCGCCCCGCGTTCCTCGGCAGCCAGGATCCGCGGACATTTCTCGAAAAATGGGTGTACCAATATCTCAAATATCCCGATGAAGCCGTTAAGAACGGTATCGACGGCAGGGTGATGATATCGTTCGTCATAGACGAGAACGGCAAGGTGACGGATGTAAAGGTGTCGCACGGAGTCGATCCTCTGCTGGACGACGAGGCGGTTAGGGTGGTGAGCGCTTCACCCAAATGGAGGCCCGGCCGTCTGAGGGGCAAGAAGGTAAAGACATCCCTTACGCTGCCGGTGGAGTTCCGCCTGAGGGAACGGGGCACGAAGAGTTTCGGTATCAAGAAAAACTGATGTACGATGGAATACGATTTTCTTAGAATTGAAAAAAAATGGCAGGACTACTGGGCCGGGCACAAGACATTCAAGGCCGGCATAGATCCTTCCAGACCAAAATATTACGTCCTGGACATGTTCCCTTATCCTTCGGGCGCGGGGCTGCATGTGGGGCATCCGCTCGGATACATAGCCAGCGACATATATTCCCGCTACAAAAGGCTCAAGGGCTTCAATGTCCTGCATCCCATGGGCTATGACGCTTTCGGCCTGCCAGCGGAGCAATATGCCATCCAGACTGGGATGCACCCCGAGGTGACGACCGGCAGGAACGTGGCCCGCTATCGCGAACAGCTCGACAGGATAGGTTTTTCGTACGACTGGGACAGGGAGGTGCGCACCTGCGATCCGGAGTTTTACAAATGGACGCAGTGGGCTTTCCTGAAGATGTTTGGCAGCTGGTATGACAATGCGGCCGGCAAGGCCCGCCCGATAGAAGAACTTGTAGGGGCTTTCGAACAAGGCGGCAGCTCTTCCGTCGACGCCGCGTCGGATGACGCGCCGCAGTTCACCGCGGCTGAATGGAAGGATTTTTCGGAGAAGGAAAAGTCCGACATATTGATGCACTACCGTATCGCATACCGCGGGGAAACTGCCGTGAACTGGTGTCCTCGGCTCTGTACCGTGCTCGCCAATGACGAGGTGAAGGAAGGCGTTTCGATCAGGGGCGGCTACCCCGTGGTGCAGAAGAAAATGACTCAGTGGCAGCTGAGGGTGTCGGCATATGCCGGCAGGCTTCTGGACGGCCTGGACGGCCTTGACTGGTCCGATTCGCTCAAGGAGATGCAGCGCAACTGGATAGGACGCTCGTACGGCGCCGAGATTGTATTCAAGGCCTATAACGGGGACAGGGAATACGACATGACCATTTTCACCACGAGACCCGACACCGTCTTCGGCGTCACTTTCATGGTGCTCGCGCCGGACAGCGACTGGGTGGACAAACTCACATCCGCCGGCTGCAGGGCTGATGTTGATGCGTATCTCGAATCCGTCAGGAAGAAGACCGAGAGGGAGCGGATATCGGGCAAGGCCGTTACCGGCGTGTTCTCCGGCTCCTATGCCGTCAATCCGCTGACGGGCGACAAGGTGCCGGTCTGGATTTCAGAATACGTGCTGTCCGGCTACGGGACCGGAGCCATAATGGCCGTGCCGGCACATGACAGCCGGGACTATGCGTTCGCCAGAAAGTTCGGACTTCCTGTCGTTCCCATCATAGAGGGCGCGGACGTGAGCGAGGAAAGTTTCGACGCCAAGGAGGGAAAGATGACCAACTCCGGATTCCTCGACGGTCTGGATGTCCGCGATGCCATCCCGGCTGCCGTGGAATATGTCGAAAAGAATGGCATAGGTCGCAGGAAGGTGAATTACAGGCTCCGCGACGCCATATTTTCGCGCCAGAGATATTGGGGTGAGCCGTTCCCCGTATATTATAGGGACGGCGTGCCTTATCCGCTTCCTTTCGGAGAACTGCCTCTCAGGCTCCCTGAAATAGATGAGTACAAGCCTACGGAGAGCGGGGAACCGCCTCTCGCCAGGGCAAAGGACTGGGAATACGAAGGCTGTCCGCTTGAAACGGCCACCATGCCGGGTTTCGCCGGTTCCAGCGCATATTATCTCAGATATATGGATCCGCACAACGGAGAGGCCCTCGTAGGACGCGAGGCCGACGGATACTGGCGCAACGTGGATCTTTATATAGGCGGTGCCGAGCATGCCACCGGCCACCTGATATATTCCCGCTTCTGGAACAAGTTCCTTTATGATCTCGGCTATGTCTGCGAAGACGAGCCGTTCCGCAGGCTGCTCAACCAAGGAATGATCCAAGGGCGCTCGAATTTCGTATACCGCATCAAGGATACCAACCGCTTCGTATCATTCGGCCTAAAGGACGGATACGATACGACTGAAATCCATGTGGACATAAATCTTGTCCGCAACGACAGGCTCGACATAGAGGCTTTCAGGGCCTGGAGGCCGGAATACGCTTCGGCGGAATTCGAACTTGAGAACGGGGAATACGTCTGTGGCCATGCCATAGAAAAGATGTCCAAGTCGATGTACAATGTCGTGAACCCGGACAGCATTTGCGATACCTACGGGGCCGATACCCTGAGGCTTTACGAGATGTTCCTCGGGCCCGTGGAGCAGAGCAAGCCATGGGACACCAAAGGCATAGACGGCGTGCACCGCTTCCTGAAAAAGGTATGGAGAATGTTCTGGGACGGGGACGAATTCCTTGTAAACGATGAAAAGGCCACTCCCGACGAGCTGAAGTCGCTGCACAAGTTGATTGCCAAGGAGCAGGAGGACATAGAGAATTTCTCCTTCAACACCACCGTGAGCGCCTTCATGATAGCCGTCGGTGAACTTGCGGGATGCTCCAAGAGGGAAATCCTTGAGCCTTTGACCATCCTTCTTTCGCCGTTCGCCCCGCATATGGCCGAGGAACTGTGGGAGGCTCTCGGACACAGGGAAAGCATCGCCTATACGGAATATCCGGAATATGATCCGGCATATACGGCCGAAGACAATTGCACTTATCCGGTGTCTTTCAACGGCAAGACACGATTTACGGTGGAGCTTCCCAAGAGCATGGATCCCGCCGGGGTGGAGGCTCATGTGAGAGGCCTTGAACAGACTGCCAGGTATGTGGGCGACAAGAATATAGCCAAGGTGATAGTCATTCCCGGCCGTATAGTCAACATCGTGATTAAATAATTTTTTATGAAAACCAAACTGACACAGACGATAGGGGATTACTTGATGATTGCATTCGGGGCGCTGCTGTACGTGGTCGGATGGACTTCTTTCCTCATTCCCAACAACATCGCCAGCGGAGGCCTTACGGGTGCCTGCACCATAATACAGCTGGCCACGGGAGGAGCGATTCCGGTCGCGTATTCTTTCCCCGTCATCAATACGATCCTGATCGTCCTCGCCTCTTTGGTGATGGGCAAGGGCTTCGGCTTCAAGACCATATTCGCCATCATTGTATCCACCATACTGTTCGACATAATGCCCAAGGTGGACATATTGATATCTCTTGAAGGCCGTCCGCTGTACATAAGCGAAAAAGTGCTCATACCCATAATAGGCGGACTTGTCGAGGCGCTGGGCATAGGAATCATACTTGAGAGGGGCGGCAGCACGGGGGGTACGGATCTGCTGGCCGTGGTCATAAACAAATTCTGGCCGGTTTCCCTCGGGAAGGTATATATTTTCTGCGATCTCGTCATAATAGCTTCCATACTTTTGATTCCCGGGAGAACGTTCCAGGATATGGTATATGGCTACATAGCTATGCTGACTTTCTCGCTGATGGTGGATTTCGTGCTGCTCGGAAGAAAATCCACGGTGCAGGTTCTTGTGTTTTCAGAAAAGTATGAAGACATAGCCGATTATATAATAAAAGTGCTCGACCGCGGTGTGACGGCGCTCAACGCGGTAGGCTGGTACACCAAATCGGACAAGAAGGTGCTGCTCATAATAGTGCGCAAGTCGCAGCTGCATGATCTCACCAAGGCCGTCAAGGCCATAGACAACAGGGCTTTCGTATCCGTAGCCCCCGCCAACAGCGTATACGGAGAAGGATTTGAAGAAATGAAGACCGGCGTGGACCGGAAAAAGAAACAGAAATAAAATGCCTGTATTGAAAAAAAACGCCGGTGTCCTTATCAAGGAATACCTGTTGCTTACTCTCGGCCTGATGCTGTATGTGACCGGGTGGTCTGTTTTCCTGATGCCCAACAACCTCGTCGGAGGAGGTGTCACGGGCATAAGTTCCATTATCCAGTATGCTACCGGAGGGACCATAAAGATAGGCACCACCTATTTCGTGCTCAATTCAATCCTGCTTGTGCTTGCATTTCTGCTGCTCGGAAAGGGGTCCGGAGGGAAGACCATCTACGCCATAATACTTGCTTCGGTCGGACTCGACTTTCTGCAGGCCGCCATTCCTCCGGAAATCATCGTCAACATGGCTTTGAAGAACGGCAAGCTCATGTCCACCATAATGGGCGGCATAATGGCCGGCCTGGGAATAGGAATGTCCATGTCTCAGGGAGGCAGTACGGGCGGCACTGACATAGTGGCCCTGATAATAAACAAATATTACAACGTGTCCCCCGGCAGGACCATTCTGCTGATCGACGTGGTTGTGATCTGTTCGTCCATATTCGTCCCGTCCGTCGTCAAGGACGTGGATCCGGAAACGGGCCTCGCGATTCTAAATGCCGCCGGCGAGCAGATGACGCACCTGATGCCTTTCCCGGAAAAGGTTACGACGGTGGTTTACGGTCTCATTCTCGTCACGGTGAACAGCTATGTGGTGGATTTGTATCTTTCCGGCTCGAAACAATCGGTGCAGCTTTTCATCCTTTCCCGCAGATATGCTGAAATAGCGGACGCCATTACGCACGACCTTCACCGGGGCGTCACGGTGCTCGACGGCAAGGGATGGTATACCCAGCAGTCTTCCGAAGTCCTCATGGTCATTATCCGCAAGTCTGATCTGAACATTATGCTCAGATATATAAAGGCCATAGATCCGGATGTCTTTCTGTCCGTTTCATCGGTAAGCGGAGTCTATGGCAAGGGCTTTGACTCCATAAAAGGAAAATCTCCGGCGGACAAAGGCGATAAAAAACAGATAGAAACTTAAAGAAACAGAAATATTTGCATGTCCGGCCTCCTGAAGATTATGCTTCGGGAGGCTTTTTTGTTATTTTTAGCGTCGAAACCAAAATAGATTTTCAATGCTCTATCTGACTGTTTTTCTGTCTGTCGCCGTATTGACGGCCTTGGTATGTGATTCAATAGGGTTCTGCAGAGGTGACAAGACGGCGTGGCGGAAGACGGCCTTGCTGTCCGAAGCATGTCTTGCGGCGGTGCTGCTGTCGGAAATACTGTATCCGGAACACATTTCGTTTCAGGGCCTTGCATTTGACGTGAGCATGTCTTCCATAGTCCTGCTTTCTTACCCGTCGGATGACGGCAGGGCGCGCAGTTTTGCTTATCCCGTGGCCGCCGCGGTCATAGCGCTGCTGTCGGCATGGCTCCGGATTTTGTCCGCGGTCGGCGTATTTTTCATTCAGATTCTGCTTATGATCGTCTATATCGCCGTTTTTACGGTGAAGACGGTATCGGATGCCATTTCAGACGGCCATACGGGCGGATCCGGTGCTTCGGCGCAGTCAGTATTGTTTATGAGGCCGATGCTGCTGGGTTCCGTGCTGTGGGTCGCCGTATTGTCGGCGCTGTCTCCCGGTCTCTGTGCCGCTGTCGGCGCCGTTCTGCTATTCCTGTCCGCGGCCCAGCATGCGGTTTTCCGTGTCGGCGTGCTTTCCGGCCGTCCGGCGTATCCGTTCCGCATCCCCGGAGGGGGCTTTGCGGATGAACGGCAGGCCCGGTCTTCCGGCGCCGTCCCGAAGGATGACCCCATGGGCAGGGAACTGTATGAACGTGCCTGCCGCTATATGGAGGACAATCGGCCGTATCTTGTGCCGTCATTCCGTCTCGATGATCTGGCCATGGCTCTGTATACGAACAAATTGTATCTGTCAAGGGCCATAAACAATTTCTCCGAAAAGAATTTCAGGCAGTTCGTGAATTATTACAGGATAACGTATTCCATGAAGCTGTACGAGGACAACAAAAGGCTGAAGGTCGTAGATATGGCGGAACTGTCAGGATTCAACAGCGTGGTGTCGTACAATATGGCCTTCAAGTTGGTAATGAACCTGACTCCGAGCGAATGGAGGTCGCAATGCCGTCACGGGCCGGCGGCTTCCCAGTCTTCTTCCGCTGACGGAACCTGAGACAGGAGGGGCTCCACGCCTTTCCATGACGGGGGAGCCGGGGCCGTGACGGTTATTCCGGTCTTTTTGACAGGATGTTCGAAAGAGATGCGGTATGAATGCAGGCAGATGCCGCCGTCGGCGTTCGATCTCGGGGCGCCGTATTTCAGGTCTCCCTTTATCGGGCAACCGATGTGCGACAGCTGGCAGCGTATCTGGTGGTGGCGTCCGGTAAGAAGCCGCACTGCCAGCAGATGGTAGCGATCCGTATGCCCCGCGTAAGAGTATCTGAGCACGGCCTCTTTCCCGTCAGGGTGTCTTCCGGCGTCTGAGACGACGAACGACTTGTTCATCTTTTCGTTCCTTACGAGCGTGTCCCTCAGTTCTCCGCGCCTCTCCGGAGGAGCCGCGCAGCAAAGTGCAAGATAGGTTTTCTTCACCGTGCCGTCCCTGAACATTCCGGCGAGTCTTTCCAGGGCCTTGGACGTCTTGGCGAACATTACGATCCCGCTCACCGGACGGTCGAGCCTGTGCGGCAGCCCGATGAACACTTTCCCCGGTTTGCCGTCCCGCATGGCAATGAAGGCTTTCAGGGTTTCCGCCAGCGGTTCGTCCCCGCTTCTGTCCCCCTGTACGATTTCACCGCAGCGTTTGTTCAATATCAATATGTGATTGTCTTCGTAGAGGATTCTTTTCTGCATGTCAGCATATTCCCCGTCCGACAGTTTTCTGTATTCCATCTGCCAAAATGTCATAAATTCGGAATGGCACAAAGTTAGTAAAAGGATATTGCAAATTTGAAAAAAACAGGAGATAATAATATGGGAAAAATTATCGGAATCGATTTGGGAACCACGAATTCATGCGTGGCTGTGATGGAAGGCAACCAGCCTACCGTAATCATCAACAATGAGGGCCAGCGGACTACACCTTCCGTCGTAGCTTTCACTGAAGGCGGCGAAAGGAAGATTGGCAATCCGGCCAAGCGTCAGGCCATCACGAATCCTCACAATACCGTGTTCTCCATAAAGAGGTTCATGGGCGAGACCTATGATCGTGTAGGCACGGAGATCGGAAGGGTGCCCTACAAGGTCGTGAAAGGCGACAACAATACGCCGCGTGTGGACATAAACGGCAAATTGTATTCTCCCCAGGAGATCTCGGCGATGATATTGCAGAAGATGAAAAAGACTGCGGAAGACTATCTGAGACAGGATGTCACCGAAGCCGTCATCACCGTGCCTGCATATTTCTCCGACTCGCAGCGCCAGGCTACCAAGGAAGCCGGCAAGATCGCCGGGCTTGATGTCAAAAGGATCATCAATGAACCTACGGCGGCCGCGCTCGCATACGGCCTTGACAAGCGCAACAAAGACATGAAGGTGGCCGTATATGACCTCGGAGGCGGCACTTTCGATATTTCAATCCTCGAACTGGGCGGCGGCGTATTCGAAGTGAAGGCGACCAACGGCGACACCCATCTCGGAGGCGATGATTTCGATCAGGTCATCATAGACTGGCTTGCTTCCGAATTCGCCGCGGAGAACGGAGGGATCGACCTCAAGAAGGACCCTATGGCTCTTCAGCGTCTCAAGGAGGCTGCCGAGAAAGCCAAGATAGAGCTTTCCAGCCAGACTTCCGCGGATATCAATCTGCCTTACATCATGCCTGTGGACGGAGTGCCCAAGCATCTCGTAAAATCCTTGAGCCGTTCGAAATTCGAGCAGCTTGCCGACAGCCTCTTCCAGAGGACTATCGAGCCTTGCCGCCAGGCGCTTTCCGATGCCCATATGAAGGCTTCGGACATAGACGAAGTGCTGCTCGTCGGCGGTTCCACCCGAATTCCTTATGTACAGGAGCTCGTGAAGAATTTCTTCGGCAAGGAGCCCAACAGGAGCGTGAATCCGGACGAGGTGGTGGCCATAGGCGCATCCATTCAGGGCGGAGTCCTCGCGGGTGACGTCAAGGACGTGCTTCTGCTGGACGTGACGCCTCTTTCTCTCGGAATAGAGACTCTCGGCGGAGTCATGACGAGGCTCATAGAGTCCAACACCACCATCCCGGCGCACAAGTCGCAGGTATTCTCCACCGCGGTGGACAACCAGCCTTCGGTAGAGATACACGTACTGCAGGGAGAGCGCTCCATGGCGCGTGACAACAAGGAGATAGGACGTTTCCATCTGGACGGCATAGCTCCCGCTCCGAGGGGAATACCTCAGATAGAGGTCACGTTCGACATAGACGCCAACGGCATACTCAACGTATCCGCCAAGGACAAGGCCACCGGCAAGGAACAGAATATCCGCATAGAGGCTTCTTCGGGCCTTTCCGAAGAGGAGATCCAGAGGATGCGCGACGAGGCCAAGGCCAACGAGGCGGCGGACAAGGCCGAGAAGGAGAGGGTGGACAAGATCAACAACGCCGATGCGCTCTGCTTCCAGTCCGAAAAGAACCTCAAGGACTACGGGGACAAGATTCCGGCCGATAAGAAGGGCGAGATTGAGAATAACGTCAATCTGCTCAAGGAGGCCGTCAAGAGTCAGAATCTGTCGGACATAGACAGGTACAGCGAGGCTCTTACGAAGGCATGGAACGAGGCTTCCCAATATATGTACCAGCAGCAGGGTCCTCAGCAGCAAGGCCCTCAGGGCGGCCCCGGACAGCAGGGTCCCGACGGAGGCGGCGATCAGTCTCCGGACGAGCAATAATGCTGTGATATTGAAAAGCCCCGGGGAACGGTCTCCGGGGCTTTTCATATATATGACCTGCAATCCGACGTGCGCCTATCCGGCGCCATCAGAGGCGCATCTACAGCCTTGACACTTTCAGTACGTTTTTGAGTATTTTCAGCTGCGATACGATTTTGTCGAGCTCCATGTTGGAAGGGATGTATATCTTGACGGAAACTTCGTAGGTGCCCGCCCTTCTGTTTTCATTTACGTTGAAGGAGCGGATGGACGCCTTGAATGAATTGATTACTTCCATCATGCGGTTCAGGACGGGCCCGTCGAGGGCGGCGGTTATGCGCAGCGTCACCTGGAACGAACCAGCGGACGGGCTGTCAGCCCAGCGCACTTTCTGTATCCTGTAGGGATAGGCGTCGATGAGACGGGCTGCATTAGGGCAGGACATGCGGTGTATCTTTATGCCGTCGGCCCTGGTGACGAAGCCGAAGACCTCGTCGCCGTATACGGGATTGCAGCATTTGGCCATTTTATAGTCGAGTCCCTTCAGATCCTTCGCGTTGAGCACGAGGATGTCGTCTCCGGACTGCCGGCCCGGGAGCTGCCTGTCCTGCTGTGCAGCCGCGGCCTTTGCGGTGTCGGCGGATTCGGGCGTCCTTTCGTTTTCCGACAGTATGAATTCTTTTATCTCGTTTATGTCCACCGTTTCGTCCCAAATGGCGGCAAAAAGTCCCGACAGCGTCTGGAAATGACGCCTTTTCATGAATTCGGCCACCATTTCGTCGGGAAATGACAGTTTCCAGTTTTTGAGACGGCGTTCGACGAGTTCCTTGCCCTGGGCCGCTTTCTTGAATTCCGCTTCGTTGAGGAGCTGTTTTATTTTGGACTTTGCCTTGGACGTGACCACATAGTTTATCCAGTCCGGGGCCGGCCTGCGGTTTTTCCCCGTCAATATTTCAACTACGTCGCCTGTGCTGAGCTTTTCCTTTATGGGCACGGGCTTCCCGTTTACCTTGCCTCCGCTGCAGTGCGCGCCTATGTTTGTATGTATGTTGAACGCGAAGTCAAGCACGGAAGCTCCTTCCGGCAGGATGCGAAGCTCCCCGGTGGGAGTGAACGCGAATATTTCCTTTACCGGAGGACGGGGCAGTTCTTCGGGATTGCCGGCTCCGGGATGTTCGAGGGCATATCGGACGGACGCGAGCCATTTGTCCATCGCCTTTTCGTGCCGGATGCCCTTGTACGACCAGTGCGACGCGAAGCCGTTTTCCGCTATTTCGTCCATGCGGGAGGTCCTGATCTGCACTTCAAGGTAGCTGCCGTTTTTGTTCTTGACGGTAATGTGCAGGGATTCGTAACCGTTGGGCTTGGGATTGGTCAGCCAGTCGCGCAGTCTCGGGAGGTCTATCTCGTATTCTTCCGTCACGTAGCCGTAGACTTTCCAGCACAGGTCGAGTTCTTCCTTTCTGTCTCCGTGGCAGTCTATTATAAAGCGTATCGCAAATACGTCATATACTCCTTCGAACGGAACTTTCTGCTTTTGCATTTTCATCCAGATGGAGTAGGCGGCTTTGGTGCGTATCTTGAGCTTGTATTTTATGCCGGCCTCGGAAAGCTTGTGCTCGAGCGGGCGGATGAATTCTTCCGTGAGGATTTCCCTGTCCTTTTCCGTGGCTTTCAGCTTGTTGGTGATCAGGCGGTACTGCTCCGGCTCCACCTGTTTGAGCCAGATGTCCTCCAGTTCGCGCTTCATGTTGTATAGCCCGAGCTGGTGGGCGAGCGGAATGTAGAGCATCATCGTCTCCAGCACTTTCCTCTCGCGGGACGACTTGGGGATCAGATTGAGATTGCGCATCACTTCGAGCCTGTCGGCGAGTTTTATGACGGTGACGCGCGGATCCCTTGAATATTGTATTATGAGTTTTTTGTAATTCTCCGCTTCGAGCCTGGTGTCCTTGGGCTTTATGGTGGAAATGAGGTTGAGCCCTTCAACCATGGTATAGACGCTCTCGTCGCACCCAAGATGGCGTATGTCGAGGTCTCCGTGCTTTCTGGTGGCTTCGTGCAGGAACACTGCGGCCACGCATTCCGGCGGCAGGCCTATTTCGTCGCATACGATTTCGGCTACGCCGAGGGGATGTTCGATGAACGGATGCCCGTTGCCCCGTGTTTCGTCCTTGAGCGCTTCCGCGGCAAAGTCATAGGCTTTCTTTATCAGTTCCCGTCCTTTGTCGTCGTATTTTGTAAATTTTTTTTCTATAGGATGCATGGCATATGATCGTCACGGTTTCAAAAATACTAAAAATTAACCGTCCCGGCAACAATCGTCCGGCGGTCTAATTTTCTTTCCAGACTTTGAGATATTCTTCGAGAGCCCACATTTCGTCGCGGTAGCGCGCTGCCGCGTTGAAATCCAGCTCCGCTGCGGCTTTCTGCATTTTGCGCTTGGATTCCATGGCCGCCTTTTCCACCTGTTCCCTCGACATGGCCCGGATGACGGGGTCTTGCAGCACTGCAGCGAGATCCGCACTGATGTATCCGTCGACGAAGGCCGAATTGCGTTCTCGTTTCGAATCGTGGCCGAGCCCCACCGATATGCTTCCCTTGCCGAGGTCGCTCGGATTCGGTATGTAGGTAGGGTCCGATACGGAATCTGCGGCGCTTACCCGGCCGCTGACGCCGTTGCGCAGCCGCGGGTTCATTTCTTTCCCGTTCCGGGCGCTTCCGGCAATGAGGAATCCGCTGTCGTGCGAAGTGTCTTCGGCGTCCTGTGCGAGCTCGTTTATGAGGACGTTGTGGCGCACTTCCACCTGCTTCGGGACGATGCCGTGCAATTTGTTGTATTCCTGCTGTTTCGCCCGCCGTCTGTCGGTCTCGTAGATGGTGGCCCGCATGGACTGGGTAACGGTGTCGGCGTACATTATGACGAGGCCGTTCACGTTGCGCGCGGCGCGTCCGGCCGTCTGCGTCAGCGACCGCTCCGACCGCAGGAATCCTTCTTTGTCGGCGTCGAGTATGGCTACGAGGGATACCGTAGGTATGTCCAGGCCTTCCCGCAGGAGGTTTACGCCGACGAGTACGTCGAACAGTCCGTTTTTGAAATCTTCGATTATCTCCACCCTTTCGGCGGTGTCCACGTCCGAATGGATGTATCTGCAGCGCACTCCCACCTTTTGAAAATAGGCGTCGAGCTCTTCCGCCATCCTTTTGGTAAGGGTGGTGACAAGTGTCCGCTCATCATTGTCGGCCCGTTTCCGTATTTCTTCCAGAAGGTCGTCGACCTGGTTTTTCGTGGGCCTTACTTCTATGGGCGGGTCGAGCAGGCCCGTCGGGCGCACAATCTGCTCCACCACCAGGCCTCCGGATTTCTCGAGTTCGTAGTCCGAAGGAGTGGCGCTCACGTATACCGTCTGGCCGGTGATCGATTCGAATTCGTCGAATGTCAGGGGCCTGTTGTCGGCTGCGGCGGGCAGCCTGAATCCGTATTCGATGAGTATCGATTTGCGGGAATGGTCTCCTCCGTACATGGCCCTTATCTGCGGCAGCGTCACGTGGCTTTCGTCGATGAATGTGATGAAGTCGTCCGGGAAATAGTCTATCAGGCAGAATGGCCTCTGGCCGGGACTGCGGCCGTCGAAATATCTCGAGTAGTTTTCCACTCCCGGACAATAGCCCATTTCCTTTATCATCTCCATGTCATATTCCACTCTCTGTTTCAGCCTCTTGGCCTCGAGGAACCTGCCTGCGGACTCGAAATGCTCCATCTGTCTTACGAGATCGTCCTGAATCTGGCTCACCGCCATGGCGCCCCGCTCTTTGCTCGTCACGAAGTTCTTGGCGGGATAAAGCTCTATCCTGTCAAGGCGTTCGAACGCCGCGCCCGTCACCGGATCGATGAGGCTTATGTCATCCACTTCGTCCCCGAAGAATTCTATCCTTGCGGCATAGTCCGCGCCTCCGAGAAATATGTCCACGGTGTCTCCTCTCACCCTGAAGGAGCCCCTTTTGAATTCGTTTTCCGTGCGGTAGTAAAGCGCATCCACGATGCGGTACAGGAGCCTTGTCATGGACATGCGGTCGCCTTTGCAGACCGTCACGGTCTGGTCGTGGAAATCGTCCGGGTTGCCTATGCCGTATAGACATGACACGCTTGACACAACTATTACGTCCCTTCTGCCGGACATCAGGGCCGAAGCCGCGCTGACCCTGAGCTCGTCTATTTTGTCGTTGATGCTCAGGTCTTTTTCGATATAGGTGTCCGTGGACGGGATATAGGCTTCAGGCTGGTAGTAGTCGTAATACGATACGAAATATTCGACCGCGTTCGAAGGAAAGAACGATTTGAATTCGCCGTACAGCTGCGCGGCGAGAGTCTTGTTGTGGCTCAGTATGAGCGCAGGCCGCTGGAGCCGTTCTATGACGTTGGCCATCGTGAACGTCTTGCCAGATCCGGTCACTCCGAGGAGCGTGACGTCCTTGACCCCGCCGTTCAGGGCGGAGCACAGGCCGTCGATGGCCTCAGGCTGGTCCCCGGAAGGCTTGTATGATGATTCGAGCTTGAATTTCATGTTTCCGGACTTTTCTTGCAATGCAAATATAATCTTTACGCGGCAATTTTCCTCCGCATGCAGTGCGCCCGAAACAAAGTCCCGAAAGGCGTTATGTCCGCCATATTTTTTATTATTAAAATATTTGTTAGATTTGCACCGTAAATATGGTTTGAATAATTAAAACCAATAATATAGTAATATGAAAGGAATCAAGACAATTTTCGTTGCAGTTGCAACCGTTCTCGCAGTTTCTCTGAGCGCAGGGGCGCAGGAGAACAACAATCGAGACGAGAACGGAAAGATTGTCCGCGGCGCTTATGAGACCAATAAGTTCTGGGACAATTGGTTCATCGGTGTCGGCGGTGGTGTCAACAACACCTATGACAATGGCCATTTCGGAGATTTCGGCATCGCCGTAGATGCCAATGTCGGCAAATGGTTCACTCCTTCCGTTGGTGCGCGTCTCGGATGGCTCGGCATCAACAATGACGGACTGGAGAACGCAGGGAACAGCGGCAGGTTCGATTATCATCTTTTCCATGCCGACCTCCTTTGGAATTTCTCCAATGCCGTTAGCGGATACAAAGAGACCCGTTTCTGGGATCTTGTTCCCTATGCACGTTTCGGAGGTCTGTATTACACTTTCGACAATGGCAACAAGAACAACGTAGAGTATGTTGTCGGCGCCGGCCTCCTCAATGATTTCCGTCTCGGCAAACACGTGGATCTTTTCCTCGATCTCTCCGCCGTAGCCGGACACACCGTTTCAGGATTTGCTGTGTTCCCTTCGGCCACCGCAGGTCTCGTATTCAATCTCGGCAAGAGCAACTGGGATCGTCACAGCACCATTACTCCCGTAGTCGTTCCCGTTCCTTACAGCCTTGAGCAGTACAACGCCCTCAAGGACAAGGTCGCCGCCCTCGAGAAGGAGAATGCCGATCTCAAGAGCAGGATCGCCGCCCTCGAGTCCGATCTGTACGGCAAAGTATACAAGGAAGGCCAGACCTATGTATACAAGAACGGCGAATTCATCGAGACTGAGTCGGTGATATCCACTCCCGCCGCCCTGTATTTCGATCTCGGCAAGGCCACTCTTTCGGAGCGCGAACTCGCACATCTTGAGTATTTCGCACAGAACGCCTTCGGCGACGCCAAGGAAATCATCGTCACCGGCGCAGCCGATTCGAAGACCGGTTCGTCCAAATATAACCAGACACTCTCCGAGAAACGTGCCAACTATGTCAAGGATCTTCTCGTGAAGAAGTTCGGCGTTGCAGCGGAAAAGATTTCAGCAAACGGCGTGGGCGGTACTGATTCTTACAGCGCAAATACCCCGTTCAAGAACAGGGTTGTGACCGTCGAGGTAAAATAATTATTGACTGAAAAACAGGTATAGAATCATGAAAGGAATTAAAACAATACTCGGAGCTGCCGCAGCGGTATCCCTCGTGGTTTTCTCTTTCAACGCCTCAGCGCAGGAGAATAACAACCGTGACGAAAACGGCAAGGTAGTCCGTGGCGCTTATCATACAAACGGCTTATGGGATAACTGGTTCATCGGCGTCGGCGCCGGCATCAACTCCGTTATCGACAATGGCGACAACTGGGGCTCCATCGGCTTTGGCGCAGATCTTAACGTAGGAAAATGGTTTACTCCGGCAGTGGGTGCCCGCGTAGGCTGGCACGGCATCGAGAACAAGGCCAAAGTGCCCGGATGGTTCTCCGGAACTGACAGTTTCCAGTATCATTTCGTACATGGCGATCTCCTCTGGAACATTTCCAACACCCTCGGCGGCTACAAGGAGACCCGTTTCTGGGATCTCATTCCTTATGCCCAGTTCGGTGCAGTGCTCGCAGGGACCGACCGCAGCGGAAGCTGGGATATAAGAAAGTCATTCGGCTGGGGCGGCGGTCTCCTCAATGATTTCCATGTAGGAAAACATGTTGACCTCTTCCTCGACCTCTCGATAGTACACACCCGCGAGGGCAACTATCGTCCCAGGAACGAGGATACCTACAAGTGGGTAAGGTTCCCTTCGATTACCGCAGGTCTCATCTTCAACCTCGGCAGGACAGGCTTCGACCGTCACTCCACCGTGACTCCCGTCGTCGTTCCGCTTCCTTTCACCGAGGCAGACTATGATGCGCTCAACTCCCGCGCCGCCGCTCTCCAGAAGGAGAATGCCGGCCTGAAGGATCGTCTTGCAGCCCTCGAGGCCGAGAAAGCCAGCAGAGTCTACAAGGAAGGCCAGGACTACATTTACCAGAACGGCAAATTCATCGAGACCGAAGCTGCCATCGCGACTCCAGCCTCTCTTTATTTCAACATAGGCAAGGCTACTCTCACCGAGCGTGAACTCGCTCACCTTGAGTATTATATCAAGCATGCCTATACAGGGGAGCAGAACGTTGTCGTTACCGGTTCGGCTGATTCCAAGACCGGTTCCGCCAAATACAATCAGACACTCTCCGAGAAGCGTGCCAATTACGTGAAAGACCTTCTCGTGAAGAATTACTCCGTACCGGCCGAAAGGATCCAGACCAGTGGCGTAGGCGGCGTAGACACCTTCAACACTCCTGCAAAGAACAGGGTTGTCGTAGTAGAGGTTAAATAGTCTTTTAGGCTGATCGATAAAAAAGATGGCGCTTTCGGGCGTCATCTTTTTTTTATTGTTAAATTTGCACAAATCATAGTCATTTTCAAATGAGACTTCCTGCGGAATGGGAACCCCAAAGCGGCATTCAGCTCACGTGGCCGCACAAGGATACCGATTGGTATCAGCTTGACAGGGTATTGGCCTGCTATACTGAAATTGCATGCCGGATAATGAGGTTCGAGCCGCTTGTCATCGTGGCAAGGGATGCGGATGAGTGCAAGGCCGATCTGCGCCGCTGCGCATCGGCAGCGGGCCTGACGCTTGATTTGGACGCGATTCATTTCTATGAGGCCCCGCTGAACGATACGTGGGCCAGGGATCACGGCGGCATTGCCGTCCACGGAGATGCAGGCGAAAAGTATCTGTATGACTTCGTATTCAACGGATGGGGGCTCAAGTTCGGCGCAGACAAGGACAACAGGATAACTCAGGAGATATTTTATCAGCATGCCTTCAACGACGACGTGATGGGGGTGGACATGCGACCTTTCGTCCTGGAGGGCGGCAGCATCGATTGCGACGGCTGCGGTACCCTTATGGCGACCAAGCAATGCCTTTGCTCCGTCAACAGGAACGATTATCTTTCGCAGGAAGAGATAGAAGGGGAGCTGAAGCAGGCTTTCGGCCTCAAAAGGGTGCTTTGGCTCGACCACGGCAGCATCATAGGCGATGACACCGACAGCCACGTGGACATTCTGGCGCGTTTTTGCAGTCCCGACACCATAGCATATACTTCATGCACCGATCTGGATGACGACAATTTCGATGAACTGAGGGCGATGGAAAAGCAGCTGAAGACTTTCCGTACCGTCGACGGAAAGCCTTACAATCTGGTTCCCCTGCCGCTGCCGGATCCTGTTTTCCTGGACGATTACCGATTGCCGGCGTCATATGCCAATTTCTTGATCCTGAACGGGGGAGTGCTTGTGCCGGGAACGGGATCGGCCAAGGACGCCGAGGCCGTAGAAAAGTTGAAGGCGGTCTTCCCGGACAGGGAAGTGACGGCGATCGATTGCACCGCGCTGCTTTCAGGACACGGGGGCCTGCATTGCGTTACGATGAACTATCCGGAAGGCTGGATCAGACAATAGATGAATTTATGGGAAAGATCAATGTGGGAATGGTGCAGCAGAGCTGCACGGGAGATACGAGGGCGAACATCTTAAAGCTGGAAAAAAATATACGTGCCTGCGCGGCCGCCGGCGCCGGCATAGTCGTTCTGCAGGAGCTGCACAACAGCCTGTATTTCTGTCAGACCGAGGATGTGTCGTGCTATGACCTTGCGGAGCCCGTTCCGGGCCCGTCTACCGAATTCTTCGGGGCCATGGCCGCGGAGCTGGGCATCGTCATCGTCCTTTCTCTTTTTGAAAAACGGGCTTCCGGGCTCTATCACAATACCGCGGTGGTCCTGGAAAAGGACGGGAGCATAGCCGGAAAATATCGCAAGATGCATATTCCGGACGATCCGGGATATTATGAGAAATTTTATTTCGCTCCGGGCGATCTCGGATTCGTTCCAGTGAAGACTTCCGCGGGCGTCCTCGGAGTTCTCGTGTGCTGGGACCAGTGGTATCCCGAAGCCGCGCGCCTGATGGCACTAAGAGGGGCCGAAATGCTCATTTATCCGACCGCGATAGGCGGCGTGGGAACGGATCCTAAGCAGGAGCAGGACATGCAGAGGAATGCATGGCAGCTTGTGCAGAGGGGACATGCGGTAGCGAACGGTCTGCCGGTGATAACGGTGAACCGTACCGGACACGAGGATGATCCGTCAGGCAATGCTGCCGGCATCGATTTCTGGGGGCATTCATTCGCGGCAGGGCCTCAGGGAGAGCTGCTTGCCGAATTCGGAGAACATGAAGAAGGCTTCAAGGTGGTGGAGCTGGACCTCGGCCGTACGGAATATGTCCGCCGGGGATGGCCTTTCCTCCGCGACCGCAGGACGGATGCCTACGAAGACATCACCAGACGATTTATCGATAATTCGTAAAATAGGACAGCGCCTTGTCGGCGGCTATCTTGTCGATGATCGCGCAGACGAGCCTGAAAGTACGGCTTCCTGCCGAATAGTCGGCCGGAGCGATGAAACTGGCCCGTCCCTGACGCTGCAGTTTCATGGCCATGTCGCGTCTTTCCGGCCTCCCTGGATCATACACCGCTATCGTATGTCCTCCGAACATGTTGATTATCTTCATGCTGGGGACGTCGGTGTCGCCGTCTCCGAAATATATCATCTGAGTGAAAGGAATCCTTTTGTTTTCATCAGCCACGCTTTCGTTCACCCTCATGGAATCCCGTGCGCTGAATATCCCTTTGTTTATCTTGAAGAGAAACTGGGTCTTGGCCGTGAAATCGACGGCCACCCCCGGCCATTCAGCTTCGCCCTTGCTGTTGTAAATGAAGGAACAGGCGAATATGTGCTTGAATTCTTTTGCCAGGGGACTGCCTTCGATTATCTCCTTAAGCCCGGATGAATTGATGTAGTGTTCTATGCGTACTCCGTGCTCGCGTCCGTATTCGTTTACGTTCCCGAACCAGTCGCGCACTCCCTCATACAGGGCGATGTCCTGCCCGAAACGCCTGAAATCGCTTTTTCTCAACGGGATGCCCGCCTTGTGCGCTTCGTCGAACATAAGTTTCATATACGACAGGATGTTGCTTGCGTCCTGTCCGGCGGCAATGCCGTCGCTCATGCTCCAGAATTCGGCGGGCGTCTTGTGGATGGCCTGGATGAATCCGAATTCCTGCATGTTGCCGGGCGACAGCGTGCCGTCGAAATCGTATATGAGCGCGACTATCGGCTTCCGTCTCATCTCCTTGCTGTTTCAGAACGGGAAGGATGCTCGAACGCCTCGTCGATCTGCTGTGCGATGCTGACGTAATGCGCACGTGTCACCGCGTCTCCTCCTTTGGCGTTCTTTACCTTTCCGCGGATGTCGACGAGCATGCCGTAGAGGTACGGGCGGCCGTCGCCGTTCGGATGATCAAGCCATTCCTTTATGGCTTTGGCGACCGTGCGGTTCTGCAGATAACGGCGGTATGCGCTTACCTTGGCGGAGAACGAAGTCTCCTTGAAAATCAGGTTGACTATGTCCTTGGCATATTCGTCGGGGCGGTAGGGGTCATCGCCGTATGAAGCGAATTTTTCCAGATTGGCGAACATGGAAGCGGTGACGAGCCTGTTTATCGCAGCATCGGCAAGGGGCTTTATCCTGCCTGTCGGATCCTGGGTGAATCTCGTCAGGTAATCCGGCTCAAGCCATTTGGGTTCGTTGAGATATTCCTTGTCGAGAAATGCGAGGGCGGCCTTTTGGACGGCCTTGTCCTCGGGCACATAGACCGGTCCGTCCTGCTCAACGCTCTTGTAGGTGATATAGACGCCCCCGACATAGGCGGCCACGTGCCCTTCGTAACGTTTCGCCTGCGATACGACGGCATCGTACATGCCTTCCAGATTGTCTCCGAGATCGCCTTCCTCTTTGGTCCACTCCGGCAGTTCGCCGATGATCCTTTTCAGGTTCCTGAGGCCGTATTCACTTGCAAGCACGGCGTCGTCTCCAAGGTCTTCGCTTTGCGCACGCGGGTCGTTGTCGTAGCCTTCTCCGCCGAACCACAGGCGCGGATTGCCTTCCAAGGTCTCCACTGTCAATTTATTGAGCAGCAGCCGTTCCTGGTCGGGGGTGTCGGCGTCGACGGGCATATAGCCCCATTTGATCGCCCATTTGTCGTAATCGTTGATGCGCGGAAAGATTCCGTCCCAGCCGATTCCGTCCTCCGGCTGCGCCACATAGTTGAAACGGGCGTAGTCCATTATAGAAGATGTGTGTCCGTTGGCTTCAACCCAGGCCTTGTCGCGCAGTTTCTCGACCGGAGTGGCGTGGCTGGCGCCCTTGTTGTGGCGGAGTCCCAATGTATGCCCCACTTCATGGGAGCTTACGAAACGTATCAGCTGGCCCATGAGTTCGTCGTCGAAGACCATCTTGCGGGCGCGCGGATCCACGGCCGAGGCCTGCACCATGTACCAGTCATGTACAAGCTGCATGACATTGTGATACCATCCGATGTGGCTTTCTATAATTTCGCCGCTGCGCGGATCATGCACGTTGGGGCCGTAGGCGTTGGCGATGGGGGAGGCAAGGTAGCGGATGACCGAATATCTGGCGTCCTCCATGCTCATGGTAGTGTCGTCCTCGGGCCATTCCTTGGCGGTGATGGCGTTCTTGAAGCCGGCTTCTTCAAAGGCCGCGTTCCAGTCTTCGACGCCGAGGATGAGCCATTTGCGCCATTGCTTGGGTGTAGCGGGGTCTATGTAGTACACTATCTGTTTCTTGGGCTCTATGAGTTCTCCGCGTCTCTGGCGCTCGGCGTCTTCCTCGTTCTTCGGTTCGAGACGCCAGCGGGTGATCCATGCGCGGCGCTTCGTGCGCTGCTGATCGTCGGAAAAATATTGGTGGCTGTCCGTAAAATATCCGACGCGGGGATCGAACAGGCGTCCTTTCATGGGGGTTTCCGGAAGCAGGACGAACGAAGTGTTGAGATGATATGTCACTGAGCCGACGGTACGTCCGGCGGGAAGGCGGTTCTGCTCGCGGACTCCGTAGGTCTTCCATGTCTTGATCTCGGTGTTGATGGGGAAAGTCAATATTGTGTCTATCAGCGAGCGGTCGGACTGGAAGCCCGAAAGTTCGTTGCGGCGCTTTGCGCCGTCGCTCATTCCGAATGCCGCATTGTCGCCGTTGAATACTTTCGTCATATTGACGGAGTAAAGGCCGTTCTCCGTCGAATCGATTTTGACGGAAGCGATTATCGGATCTTCCGTGCTTATCTTCACAGCCTTGGCTATTTCGTCCCCTTCTTCGGCGGTAGCGTCATACGTCAATGCGCGCAGGAGCAGCCTGCCGCCGGCTTTTTCGAAATATACCACCTGGCTGTTGAGCATTTCTCCTCCATAGATTCCGGCTCCTACCGGAGTGGAGATGTAGCGCGTGGTCGTGAGGAAAAGGCGGCCGAGCAGCGAATCGGGGACCTGGAACACCCAGTCATCCTTTTGGTGCTGGACATTGAATAGGCCCTTCTGGATGGGGGCGCGCACTTCCTTCTTTTCTTGGGGCTTGGGAGCTTCCTTAGGTTTTTTTCTGGCCTCCGCCGGCATTATGGCCGCTATGGAGAGGCACAGCAACAGCATCGACTTTTTCATTCTTCTGTTCTGTTCGTTAAATTTTGTTTTAATATGTTCAACTGCAAATCTAATAAATATTTTCTTTTTACGCATGAAGAAATCTTCCGCGGTGGTGACAAATTGGCAGTTTTCGGGTTTTGGAATATTATTTGACGATGCATCCGCAGCGACTTGCGGGCCGCGTTTATTGCAAATTATTATAACATTATAAAATTATGGCAAAGAAAAGCATCAAGGGACAGATCGGAGTTACCACGGAAAACATTTTTCCGGTAATCAAGCAGTTCCTTTATTCGGATCGTGAAATATTCTTGCGTGAACTTGTCGCCAATGCGGTGGATGCCACGCAGAAGCTGAAGGCCCTCGCATCTTCCGGAGATTTCAAGGGCGAGCTCGGGGACGGCATGCAGGTGCGTATCGAGTTGGATACCAAGGCAAAGACGCTGAAGGTCATAGACAGCGGCATCGGCATGACCGAGGATGAGGTCGACAGATACATCAATCAGATAGCATTCTCCAGCGCCGGAGAGTTTCTGGAGAAATACAAGGACCAGATAGGCGGCATAATAGGCCATTTCGGACTTGGCTTCTATTCCGCATTCATGGTGTCAAAGAAAGTCACCATCGACACCCTGTCGTGGAAAGAGGACGCGAAAGCCGTGCAATGGTCGTGCGACGGCTCTCCGGAATACGAGATGGGGGCATCGAAGAAAAGTTCCAGGGGCACGGAGATCACCCTTTATTTTGACAAGGATGCCGAAGAATACAACGATGAAGGCAGGATCCGCGGACTGCTTGAGAAATATTGCAAATTCATGCCCGTCCCGATCGTCTTCGGAAAGGAGAAGGAGTGGAAAGACGGTAAATATGTTGAGACCGACAAGGACAACATTATAAACAAAACTGAGCCGCTCTGGACGCGCACTCCTTCCGACCTTAAGGATGAGGACTACATGAAGTTCTACAGGGACCTTTATCCGATGAACGAGGATCCGTTGTTCTACATACATCTTAACGTGGACTATCCTTTCAATCTTACGGGCATTCTCTATTTCCCCAAGATCAAGGAGCGCATGGCGGTGGAGAGGAACAAGATATCCCTGTATTGCAACCAGATGTTCGTTACGGACCACGTGGACAACATCGTGCCGGATTTCATGACTCTGCTGCACGGCGTCATCGATTCGCCTGACATCCCTCTGAACGTGTCGCGCAGCTACCTGCAAAGCGACGAGAACGTGAAGAAGATATCCGGTTACATCACCAAGAAGGTGGCGGACAGGCTGGAAGAGATTTTCCGCGACCAGAGGCCCGTCCTTGAGAGCAAATGGGACAATCTCAAGCTATTCATCGAGTACGGAATGATCACGGATGAAAAGTTCTGCGACAGGGCCGTGAAGTTCGCGCTTCTGAAGAATACCGACGGGAAGTTCTTCAGCTTCGATGAATATCATGCGGCTGTGGCGGACACGCAGACTGACAAGGACAAAAAAGCGGTTTATCTTTACGCCACCGATACCGAGGCTCAGTATCCGTTCATCGAAGAAGCCAAGAACAAAGGCTATGACGTGCTTCTGATGGACTGCGAACTTGACGCCCACTATGTGAACCTGCTCGAAAGAAAATTGGAAAACGTGCGTTTCGCCCGCGTGGATTCAGACGGCGTTGACAGGCTGATTCCGAAGGAGGAGAGGGTTAAGCCGGAGATGTCGGAGAATGACAGGAATGATTTGTCGGCAGTGTTCAAGGCGGTGCTTCCGTCAGGCAATGAGTATATCGTCGAAGGCGACAATCTTGGAGAGAACGAGTCGCCTATTCTCATCACCCAGAATGAGTTCATGCGCCGTTACCGCGACATGAGCGCACTTGGCGGCGGAATGAATTTCTACGGAGAGATGCCCGCTTCGTACAACATTACCGTCAATATGGAGAATCCGCTCGTGGCCAGGATCGTCACGGCCATGAAGGACAAGGTCGAGGCCTTGCCTGCGGAGGCGGACGATGAGAAGAAGAAAGACCATGAAGCGGCGCTGACGGATTTCGCTAAAGGCAATGAGATGCTGAAGCAGATTACGGATCTGGCGCTGCTGGCGAACGGAATGCTGAAAGGCAAGGCGCTGAGCGATTTTATCGCCCGCAGCCAGAAAGTGGTGAACGACGCCTATGCCAAATAGCGTGCCGTCGATAGGTATGGACCGGCAGTAATGGCATGCCGGTTTCGGAACGGACTCCGGAAGCCTTGCGGCGCCGGGGCCCGTTCTGGTTTGCGGCGCCGGGGCCCGTTCTGGTTTGCGGCGCCGGGGCCCGTTCTGGTTTGCGGCGCCGGGGTTCGTTCTAGTTTGCGGACGGCGCCGCCGGCCAGGCGGGTTATTTGCCGGCCAGGCGGGTTATTTGCCGGCCAGGCGGGTTATTTGCCGGACTGGTTATTTGTGCGAAACGAGTTCGAGAAATTCGTTCCGCGTGCGTTCCGAGTTGAGGAATGCTCCGGAAAAGGCGGAAGTGGTGGTGATTGCGTTGGATTTCTGCACGCCGCGCATGGACATGCAGGTATGCAGCGCCTCTATGACGACGGCCACGCCGAGCGGATGAAGGGATTCCTGTATGCAGTCGCGTATCTGGACCGTCAGCCTCTCCTGCACCTGCAGCCGTCTGGCGAAGGTCTCCACGACGCGGGCTATTTTGCTGAGTCCCGTGATTTTGCCGTTGGGGATATATGCTACGTGGGCTTTCCCTATGAACGGCAGCATGTGGTGCTCGCACATCGAAAACAGTTCGATGTCCTTCACTATTACCATCTGCCGGTATTGTTCCTCGAAAACTGCCGACAATATCGTCTCCCTGCCGTCCTGCCCGTAGCCCTGCGTGAGGAACTGGAGGGATTTCGCCACCCTTGCGGGCGTTTTCTCAAGCCCTTCGCGTCCGGGGTCTTCTCCGAGGAGCCGCAATATGGATTCTATGTGGGAAGCGATTTTTTCCGTCGTTTCCTTGTCGTATTCTTCTATCTTTTTATATGCCATGATGTTCGTACAATGTGCTTCCGGCGGGGCGCCGATAAATTCGCCTGCAAAATTAGATAAAAAAATTTCATAATATGGAAAAAATTTATAAATTCGCCACCCATTGAAAATTAAATACTTAAAACTATATAATATGTACTGGACACTTGAACTAGCAAGCAGCTTGGATGACGCTCCATGGCCGGCGACCAAAGAAGAACTTATAGATTATGCAAATCGCTCAGGATCTCCTGAGGAAGTAATTGAGAATCTTGAGGAACTGGAAGATGACGGAGAGATTTACGAAAGCATAGAGGACATTTGGCCGGATTATCCGACCAAAGACGATTTTTTCTTTAACGAGGAAGAGTATTAGCAGCCGTTAATCAGTTTATATGATTAAATATCAGCGCGATAAACAATGAAAATTTGTTTGTCGCGCTGGTGTTTTATGGTTTCAAATTGCGCAGTTTGTTTGTCTAAAACACAAAGCGGCAGAATCGGCGCACGCTATAGGCAAAAGATGCACAGATAGATCTGCTTGGCGCAGCCTTTATACTCGCCTCCATCGGCCCTGCTCAAACCCACATCGGTATAGGATCCGGTGTCTCCCACTCCGACTGCCCTTGAGACGGCAATAAGAAGACATGGCGGAGCCACTATTCTCCAAATTTTCCATCATAGCTTTTCAATAATGTTTGTCGATTGTTCGTAACAGAAAACCGTGTAGATAATCCCTTTATATATCATTTCAAATTCCTCTCAATGCATATCGTTGAGAGGAATTTCCATATATTCAGTCAACATTAAAAAGAAAAATTATGGTTTACGGTTACATTCGTGTTAGCAGCGACAAACAGACGGTTGAAAACCAACGCTTTGAAATCAACAATTTCTGTGAGAGGGAGAATCTGGCAATCAATGACTGGATAGAAGAGACTATCAGCGGTACAAAAAATTACAGCAAACGACAGCTCGGATTGCTGTTGCGGAAGGTCGGTAAAGACGATATCATCATTTGCAGTGAGTTGTCTCGTCTTGGCAGGAATCTGTTTATGATTATGGAGATATTGAATATCTGTATGACAAAAGAGTGCCGGGTATGGACTATAAAGGATAACTATCGCCTTGGAGAAGATATTCAGAGTAAAGTACTCGCCTTTGCATTCGGTCTTTCTGCCGAAATTGAGCGAAATCTTATCAGCCAGAGAACAAAGGAGGCTTTGGCTCGCAAAAAAGCGGAAGGGGTCGTATTGGGGCGACCGGTCGGGCGAAAAACTAATGTTGCGAAATATAAATTATATCCCAAAAAGAATTTGATATCCGAATTGTTGAAAGCGGGAATATCTCGTCGGAAGATAGCAAAGATTTGCAAGGTAGATAGAAATACATTATACCGTTTTATCAATACTTTCTTGCAGGATGAATAGGAGCGTTTTTGTTCAGCAGCAACACACCGTCTGCGATTTTCATTCTTCGGAGAGTTGGGTTATTCTTTCGCCCATCGAGCAGAGCATCAAACGTAAAATCGAGGCTGTCGGGACCCCTCTTAAAGACTGGGATATCAATATATATCGTGGTGTGCTTACCGGATGCAACGAAGCCTTTATCATATCAACCGAAAAACGTGATGAAATATTAGCCAACTGCAAAGATACAGACGAACGACAAAGGACGGAGGAACTTATACGACCGATTCTTCGCGGCAGGGATATCAAACGGTATGGATATGATTGGGCAAATTTATGGTTAATCAATACACATAACGGCATAAAGGGAAAACTCGACCGTGTACACATTGAGGATTATCCTGCTATAAAGGCTCATTTAGACCAATTTTGGGATCAAATTAAAGATAGAGCAGACCAAGGAGACACTCCTTATAATCTACGTAACTGCGCTTATTTGGAGGATTTTTATAAGCCAAAAATTGTGTATATGGAAATCCAAACAGATAATCTACCTGACGGATATCCGTTCCCATGCTTTTCGTATGATGAAAAAGAAACTGTCGTCTTGAATACCGCATATATAATGTGTAGCCATTCATTAGATGTACGTTATGTATTAGGTATCTTAAATTCGTCATTAGGGGGCTTTTTAGCCAAACTATATGTAACACAACTTCAAGAACGCCAATTTAGGATGCTCGCACAATATGTTACAAAGTTCCCTTTGCCAAAAGCGAAAAACGACGATATACAAAGAATCGTAAAGTTAGTCGATAAATTATTAAAGGCTCCTTCCAGTGATTTGGAAAAAGCACTTGATTTATGTGTGTTTGAAATCTATGGCTTATCAATTGAGGAGCAAAAGATTATAACAAAAGATGATGTTAGTATTCTTCAATAGTTTTAATTTCATTGATATCAAAACCGTATATTTCATAGATGAGATAATCAATTTGCGTTTGAATTTCCATTGATGGGTTTAATACCATTTTTGCACATAAATTAGATATTTCCTCTGTGTCTTTGAGTGGAATTGAGAATCTAATTAAGGATTGGATATTGAGCATGATGTCGCCAGCGCCGGTTGTGTCGCTATTGTGATATATAAAATAGCGACCTACCTTACTGCACAGGAATGCCAATATGAAAGTATTATATTTTCCAGCAGATATAAAACTCGCTGGTGCAGTTAAAAATATACCTCCTTCAACAATTGCAAATGATAGATTTCTACCCACAGCCTTCCAACAGATTTTTGGTTGAAAAAATAAGTCCCAATAACTAATGCTGTCTTGCGTTTCAAACCATCGGTTATTGGTTTTCTTGCGGGCTTTCTCGGGTGTGTTTCCTATGATTATGCGCTTACCTTTGATTTCTACCAATTTTCCTGTTTGTGCCAATTTCTGCTTGCAAAAATCAGCAAGATAATCATCTGCCACCCAATCGTACCCAGCTTCACGGAGACTTTCTTCAGCGAAACTCAACAAATATTGTTTCACTGCTGGATATTCGTCAATATCATAGTTGCGGGCTGGAAATGTAGCAATCAAATAGAGATTTGCCCAATCGTAACCATACCGTTTGATATCTCTGCCGCGAAGAATCGGTCGTATAAGTTCCTCCGTCCTTTGTCGTTCGTCTGTATCTTTGCAGTTGGCTAATATTTCATCACGTTTTTCGGTTGATATGATAAAGGCTTCGTTGCATCCGGTAAGCACACCACGATATATATTGATATCCCAGTCTTTAAGAGGGGTCCCGACAGCCTCGATTTTACGTTTGATGCTCTGCTCGATGGGCGAAAGAATAACCCAACTCTCCGAAGAATGAAAATCGCAGACGGTGTGTTGCTGCTGAACAAAAACGCTCAAATTCTTTATGCTATCTTTATTCTGCTTATTCGTAACGGCACAGACCGTCTTATGTTGATTGCCCGCCTTTGCAAAAAGCAGGATATTGGTACCGACGGTCGCACTGTCAAAAATTTTCACTCCTGCAAAATCTATCAACAATGCAGGATTTGTCTTGGTTGCAAGAAACTCCCTCGTCTTCTCGCCATATCCGGCGCGCATCCACTTATTCGATGTGATATAACACAGATGTCCGTCGTTCTTCAAAAGTTGCCACCCGCGTTCATAGAACAGACAGTAAATATCGCCGGTACGGGCGAAGGCAGAATAGCCACAAGGTTCATACAACTTTGCAAGTTCCCCGCCATTATTTTGCAACTGGATATACGGCGGATTGCCGATTACGATGTCGAAACCGTCCTCTACTCCGAACATCCATTTAGGATCGAAGAACGGGCTGACGGCATTCTGGTCGTATGGATTCCATGCTGCCAACTGCTTGGCATCTTCCGGTGCGAAATTATTGTCATCCGATAACAACTTTGCCAGCTTCTCACGTAACGCTTGGTCTTTCTCCCGTAAGCGATGCTTTGTCGATGCAGATTTGGCAGAGAAATGCTGATGACGTATCGCGTGTAATACCTTCTTGGTCGCTTCAATTTCCGGATTCTCAAAAAGATTTCCTTGAGAAGCACCTTCTTTTTTAGCAATCAGTGAATTGGCAGAGACGAAATTCGTTTCAAGATTCGGTAAGGTCGGGATGCCGAAGTTCGGTTTGGAAATATCTTTCTCGCAGTCGCAAATTAAAGAGATAAAGAAACGCAACTTCGTGATTTGTGATGCAATGCTTTGGATATCGCTTCCGTAAAGGCAATTCTCAATAATATAGAGTTTCAGGTCATAGATGCTTTCTTCGGGCGAAATTCGTTCCAGAATATCAATCATTCTGTTTAGAAGCCCCATAGGAAATGCTCCTGAACCACATGCGGGGTCAAGTATCTTAACGGATTTCAACTTATCAGCAATCCTGTTATACTCTTCAACTTTCGATTTATCAAAGGTGAAATCGTGATTGAAGATAGAGCGAATGAGTTCGCTATCCCCAAGGTAGGCAATAAGACTTTCATCTACCATATAGTTGACAATCTCACGCGGAGTATAGAACGAACCGCTTTGATTGCGTGCGGTTTCCCTTGTCTCCGGATTGTATGCTCCCAACAGGTTCTCAAACACTTTCCCCAGCAATTCGGGATCGAGGGCAACCTGCTGTTCTTCGGGCGAATTTTCCTCTATCGTGAAATTGTAATGGCTCAAAATGGAAATCAATCCTTTGTCCGGCGCGAAGAAGAGATTGTTGGGAACGACTGCACGATGTTTGAAACGACCATCGGCAAAACGAATGTTATTGCGGCTAAAACCGTCGAAGTTATAGCATTGCTCTACACCGTCAATATAGCGAGTCTTATCCAAACATTCGAATAGTCCGCCGTTCATAAATGGAACCTCGGCAAAGAGGTCTATTACCTCCTGTTCGCTGATGGAGAACAGTTCGGAATATCGGTATAAAGTCTTAATATCCCGTTTGCTCGAAGTCGCAAATTTGCGGGTATTGCCATCTTCATCTTCGATTGCGCGGTTTAACGTGCCAAAAAACAGGTTTTGCAGAATCGCATTATAATAAGTTCCATCGGTCGAGCTATACGGGTCAAAGTCTTTCAGAATAGTGGAAAGGAAATCGATATCGAAAATACGCTTGGGAACCAAATCTTTTTGTTTGATAAACCAAACGAACATGATACGGGTTATCATCCGGATAATTTTCTTTTCGATATCATCGCGGTCATCATTTTCAGTCGTCGTATCGTTTGGAAACGTAACATTGGATGATCCGTCAATCGCCCACTGGTACCATT
The DNA here is from genome assembly GCA_947588835.1 of uncultured Bacteroidales bacterium. Lineage (GTDB taxonomy): Bacteria > Bacteroidota > Bacteroidia > Bacteroidales > UBA932 > Cryptobacteroides. The sequence goes on from CANPZS010000001.1 coordinate 110,447, forward strand.
CAAACAAATCTTTATAAAATTGTTTGGTAAGTGCTTCTACGGAGAATGCCGCCGTGATGTCGCTTAGCGTTTGTTTGCTGTGTTTCAATATGTCGAATTGTTCTATGGCTGTGCGGCAGCCCCGGCCTTCACCTAACAGGTATGTATAGCGTTTGGTATCGGTTGATATCTTTTCATACTCGCCTTGTTTGTTGAATCCCCATGTTTCACTCACATAGGAGAAGCGCAAAACGCTCTCGTCCTTGCGATAGCAGAACATGAAAGCGCCAGCGTATCCCATGTTGCGCCAATCGGAGGTAAGCATATCGCGTATGCCTCGACGATTTCGCTCAATATCGACCTTATCGGTCAGTTCCACTTCGTAAATGGCGACAGATTCTCCATCGGACAGCGATATGCGACCAAGATTGAAAGCCTCCTTTGCCAGACGGCTGCTTACAGGAACGGACGAAGGTCTGTTATAGAATGTAACCTTGCTCAGAAATATGTCGTGAAGCAGTTGTTGCCATGCTTCACGGTTATACCGAGATTCGATAATGTCTTTGTAATTCATGAGTTATTCGTTGTTATTGGAAACTCTCTGATAAAATAATTTCAGCATCGGTTTCTGTTTCATTCAAACGCGATTCCTCTGCCATATAATATGGTGCATACTTCTTTGCCATTTCTATAATCTCTGCAAGAGCCTCATCAGGTGTTATTCTTTTTCGACTCAAATCTTTGTGAATGCGTTGTAATCTCTTGGCAATATATGTAATGACACCTCGTTCTGCCAATGTTTTTAACTGTGCGACTTTAAGATACAGATCACTATCATCTATTTTACGCATAAAATTAGTAAGCAGACTGATAGCTGTACTGACCTGTACCCCCATACCGGATTGCTCTGCACCGGAGGTTTCTTGAGTATGAATTTCTTCTTCTCTGATAATACGGAATTTATTCAGTGCCATTTCTACATGCTGATGATGCTCATCAATTCGTTTTACCGGTTGCTCATCTTTTAGAGCTTTGAAATAGTTCAAAGCATCAAGAACAGATATTTCCTCTGCACTTTTCGACACCAAGAAAAAGACCTTGCGGAAATTAGTTTTCAAAAATACTAATGTATCACCGGATAGCGTAACACCATCTACCGTCTTTGCTTCTCGTCCTGTTCTGCTACGGAGAGATAGTTTGGCAATACGATTATATTCTCGACGATTTGTTTGGTAGAGTGTACGCAATTCTTCATAGAAAGGAATTTCTTTATTAAAGTCTTCTTTTTGTGCCTTCACACTATCATCAAATAATTTGCTAAGGTCGCGATCTAAAACTTCTTTCTGAGAATAAATTTGATTGTCCTCTCCGAATGTGCTATGGAACGTTTGAATCTTACTAATGGCAATCTGATTGAGGTTAATCTCCGTATTCCCTTTTGTTGAAGGATAGAAGACATAATTATATATGTGTTTCGACACGGAACCGATACGGTTTATACGACCAATGCGCTGCATCAGACGGGTCGAATTCCAAGGAGTATCATAGTTAACGATGACATTGGAGCGGTGTAGGTTAACACCTTCTGCCAATACATCCGTAGTCAAAATGATATTATATTCATTCTGCTTGTTCTTATAGTTTGCATCGAAGTTCTCACGTATCGTCTTAAATTGTTGGCTCCTGTTCTTTGCGGAAATAACGAGTACGTCGGAACGGTTTATGCGCCGCTGTAAATATTCTACAGTATCAACATATTCGGAGAAAATAACCAATTTTTGATCCGGATTACGGTCTTTCTTAAATAGTTCGTGTTTAAGCAACTCATAGAATTTAGCAAACTTTGAGTCATCATCATCAGATATTTCTTTCCAGTCTGTAACCATCTTTTCCAGAATCTCTTGATCTTGATGTAACATTTCGATGAATTCAGGTCGAAAATCGGTCGCTTTGAAAATCGCATTTTTGGGATTATCTTCGGCTTTTTCATTCAATTTCTCTTCGATCTCCTCTTCTGAGAATCCGGATTCAAGAAGCATATTGATATCAAGATCTGGAGCAATGAAGACCTTGTCATTATCGAACATATCTATCATGTTCTGATTTGCCTGCTTGAAATTTTCAATCGATAC
>CANPZS010000002.1 GCA_947588835.1 uncultured Bacteroidales bacterium
CAGGGTACGCAAAATTACAAATAATTGTTTATTAACTTATTATGAAATTGCTCAATTTTGAGTGACGAAGTCAGGAGTTTCGCCCGTCCGCACATGGCCCAGTCTCCGCATGCGTTCCGACTGACGCCGTATATATTCGAAGACGGAGTATCTGTCCGAAGCGGATTTCTTGTACCGGCCGATAATTTCGTCGGCGCAGTAGCCGTCGCCGGACTCTTCCAGCGCCTTCACGACCTCTTCCAACCGATGCCGTTCCCATGCGATTCTGTTCCGCATCATTTCAAGTTCCTCATGGCGGGCGTCCGATACGGTCGGATGCCTTGCAATGCAGCCTTTGTCCCGGTCCCATTCTTCCGCAAAGATGTGAAAGTCGGTCCTGACCTGCTTCACCGTACGGTCGTGAATGATTTGGAAGTAGAGCGCACCTTCCCGGCCGCCGTCCCTGTGCGGACGGAATTTCAATTTGATGGATGTCATAATCTGATGTATTTATTGGTGATATGTCCGGGCTTGCCGCATGTCGCGCCGGTGCGATGTCCCAATGCCGCGCGGACGACGGCTCCATTGTCGCTCTTGCCTTAAAAATTATCGGTCGCCCCATATCAATGCCCTATATATACAAAAAAAGAAGCCGGCCCGAAAAAGAGCCGGTTTCTGATTGAAACAAACGATAAGAAACGACGCTACCAGCGGTTCCTGTGGATTTTCTCCGGTTTCCATTTGTCTTTGGGAGCAAGATCTTCCGCAGGATAGCCTACAGGCACCACCGCATACGGCAGCACATTGTCCGGCAGGCCGAGCACTTCCTTTATGAGCCCGTAACGGTCTTCATAAGGATAGGCAGCGGTCCACACGGCTCCGAGTCCCATGGATTCGGCCGCCAGCAGAATGTTTTCGGTGACCGCGGCGCAATCGGCCGTCCAGTTGTCGTTCTCCACGGCCACCGGTTCGGCATCGCTTTCTCCGCGCGGCCTGCGCATGACCGTAGTCTCGCCGCATACCACTATAAGGCATGGAGCCTCGGTATACATGGAATTGACCCTGCCGCTTACAAGTCTGGCGGCCACTTCCCTGTCAGTGACGACTACGAACGACCACGGCTGCACGTTCATGCCGGAAGGAGCGGCCATGCCCGCCCTGAGCAAAGTTTCTATCTGCTCTTCGGAAAGTTCCCGGCCGGTGTATTTGCGTACGCTTTTGCGATTCAGGATATTTTGCAGCACGGCATTTTTCTCCGTCTCCGGAGCGGCCGCACCGCCATTGTTCGAACAACTCATAGATGTTAAAATTAATGATAAGAGGGCCACGGCCCACAAAACTGTCTTTTTCATTTTCAACGGTTCATTGATTCTTCAACGGCCTGATCACGAAATGGAAATCCATTTCTCCGGCCTTTACCATATATTCGTCCAAAGGTTCGGCGCCCCATGACGTTATGCTTCCGAGTCCCATCTGCCTGAGTTCGAAATTGACATACGTCACCCCGTTGTCCCTGTCGCTCTCATGCGCGGCGGACTTCAGTTCGAGAGAATGCGTGGACGCTCCGTACTGGCCGGTAATCTCGTTTCTTCCGTCGGAACCGAACGCATCGACGCTGTCGAGTTCGCCGATGCTGAAAGGCAGGGCGGAGGCGGAGAAGCGTCCGTCGGACGTGATCTCGAGTCCGCTTCCCTCAGGATCGAGAATTCTGAAATACTTCAGGCCGGTCTTGGTGCCGGACTCCTGGGTGCGCACATACCCGTAGTGATATTGATCGTTAACGCTCTGTACGTAATGTCCCATGAGGGCGGAAGAACTCCTGTCCGAATAATTTTCCCACGGTCCGAGGCCGAAGAAGTCCACGGTGGAATAATGCCCCGGCATGGCGAAATTCATGCCGAAACGGAACATCGGCGGAGCCTCGGACAGCCGTCCGGCGTCCCTGAGGCTTTCCACGGCATCTATCGTGCCGTCGCCGTATATCCTGTACGACATCGTCACCGAAGCCGCCCCGGCTATCGGAAGATATTCAACCGTAAGCACATGGCAGCCATCGCCGTCGGTGACGCCGATATTCTTGACGGTGAACTCCGGATCGCGCCACATCTTCATTCTGGCATGGAACCCGGCGCCCATGTCATTCTCGGTTACCGCACGGTTGAAAAGAGGAACCAACGGCTTCTCAAGAAGTTCCTTCCCGTCCACGGAATAATGGCAGAGCGAGCCCGAAACGGTGTCGAACACGGCGCACCAGTCCGAATTGCGCTCCCCGTGCGTGCCGGCATGTGCGAAAGTGCCTGAGAACATTATGCCCCCTTCGGTCTCGCCCGCCACCGGAAGAGCCCCCGCCTGCGGCCTGTAAGGCCTGACTTCGTTTTCGGAAAGCACGAGCTGGTCGTAAGAGACTTCCTCCCCTGCTCCGAGCAGGCCTTCGGCGGACTTCAGGACATAGCTTACGTTAAGATACACGTCCTTGCCCTCCGCACAGCCGAATACACGGCGAAGCGCCCCGTCAATGTCTTCCCCGTTCAGGCCGAGCCGGACTTCCACGGTGGACTGCGGAGCGACCTCAAGGTCCTCCACGATGCCGGAAAGCACCTTCACTCCCTCGGCCTCGACCGTCCATACCATCCTGTATGCGGAAAGGTCCCTGAAGAAGTTCTCGTTGAACACATTCACCGCATAATCCCCGCCGTCGCCTTTCGCGGCAAGCGAAGTATGTATGTTCCTGTATTGATAGCGCACCTCATACGCATGGGGATGCCAGGTGCGGTCGGCCGCCACTACGCCGTTGCAGTTGAAAGAGCCGTCGGCAGGATCATACGTGTTGTAGTCTCCGCCGTAAGTGAAAATGTGGTCCGTGAAGGCGTCTTCCTCTCCCTGCCAAAGGGCCTGATCCACGAAGTCCCATATGCAGCCTCCCTGGAATGAGGGGTATTTGCGCACCAGGTCCCAGTATTCCTTGAAATTGCCCATGGAATTGCCCATCGCATGGGCATATTCGCATTGTATCAGAGGCTTGGCCGGATTGTCGGTGACATATTTCAGGCACTCTTCCGGACTGCGGTACATGGGACAATAGATATCGGTATAGTCGCTCTTGGCCGCCTGCTCATACTGCACCGGACGGCTGCCGTCATAAGACTTAACCCATTCGTAGCAAGCCTTGAAATTGTCTCCGAAACCGGCTTCGTTGCCAAGGCTCCATATAATGACCGAGGGATGGTTGAAATCCCTGCGGACCATCCTCGAATTGCGCTCAAGGTGAGCGGCCCTGAAATCTTCGCGGCCAGCCAATGTCCTGGCCGGATCATATCCCATGCCGTGTGACTCGATGTTGGCCTCGTCTATCACGTAAAGGCCGTATCTGTCGCACAGGTCGTACCATCTCGGATCATTCGGATAGTGGCAGGTGCGCACGGTATTCATGTTGAGCTGCTTGAATATCCTTATGTCCCTTATCATGTCTTCTTCGGTGACGACATATCCGCCGTAGGGATCCATTTCATGCCTGTCCGCGCCCTTGATCAGGATGGGCCGGCCGTTCACGAGCAGCTGAGCGTTCCTGACCTCCACGGTCCTGAAGCCGAAATTTACCGAAGCGCTTTCGCAAAGGTTCGATTTCCTGTCGAATGCCTTCACCTCAAGGACATACAGATCCGGAGTCTCGGCACTCCAAAGGGCGGGGTTTTCCACATGGAAATCTTTTGCGGCGACGCCGTCCGACACCGGCATCGAGCCCGAAGCCACCACGGTTCCGAGGCGCGGATCCTTCACTGCATATTCCACCGCCTTTATCCCGGCGCTGACTTCCGTGCGAAGACTGACATCACCGTGCATCGACGCAGTGACGTGCAGGTCTTCCAGACGTTTATTCTCGCGGGTGTAGACGTACACGCCGCGGGCTATGCCGCTGAGGCGCCAGAAATCCTGATCCTCCAGATAGGAGCCGTCGCACCAGCGGAAAATCTCAAGAGCAATGACGTTGGAGCCGGCCTTGACGAACTTGGTTATGTCGAAACGGGCTTCCAGCTTGCTGTCCTCGCTGTAGCCGGCTTCCTTGCCGTTCACCCACACGCGCACGTTGGAAGTGGCGGAGCCTATGCACAGGCATATCTGCCTGCCGAGCCATGACGGATCCAGCTCGAAAGTCCTGCGGTATTGTCCGACGTAGTTGCGCTCAACCGGCGGATAAGGAGGATTGTTCTCATAATGTCCGCGCCATGCGTAGCCTACGTTAAGATACACGGGATCCCCGTAGCCGTTTAGCTCCCAGATGCCCGGCACCGGAATCGAGTCCCATGCAGAATCGTCGAACGACACTGCCTGAAAACCCTGCAGGCGGCCTTCGACGCTTTCATTCCAATTGAATTTCCAAGTGCCGTTAAGGCTGAGAGTCCGTTGCTGGTCGGTCACGAATGATGCGGCCATGGGAAGCCTGTCGCGTCCGGACACGTTCGGATCCTGCCAGTCTTCCATGGACCTGTCCGCCGCATGCGCAGAACATGCCACAAAGGCGAACACAATTGCTTGCAGTATTCTTTTCATAAAAACAAAGTATTGTCAATCAACCTGTGAAAGAGTGACGGTGCCGTCCATGGTGGAGGCAAGGATGAATGTCCTGCCCTTGTCCTCCCACACTTCGAGGGGATTCACCAAGGCCACCGAATATTTGTGCGCCCACAGGAAACTGCCGTCTTCGGCGGAAAGCGCCAGAAGATTGCCCTTGTCCGTAGGAATCATCACCGTGCCGCGTCTTTCTACGATCGGCGTAGGGGAAATCTCATAGCCGCTCCTGTCCTTGACGCGCCACAGCTGAAGATCCAAAGGCAGCTCGCCGCCTTTGAAATCCACATCGGCCCTGAATGCATAGGCAGTGCCGTACATGGTCTTGACATACACGGTGCCGCCGTCCTCCGAGAGGCCTACGGATTCGCGTCCGCCGTCCGCATGGAAAATCTCTTCCCCGGTAGCCGCGTCTATGGCATAGGTCCTGCGGTCGGGAACGGCCACGAAAATGCGTCCGGCGGACTTTACGGGCCATACCGCCGCAGGGGAAAGCATCCTCGACGACTTCTTGATTTTCCAGGTCCATTGCAGGTCGCCGGTACGGGTGTCAAGAGAATAAAGCGTGTTGCCCCATGAGCCGAACACCACCTGGTCCTCATCCACGAAGGCCCTGCACTCGACGAAGCCTTCCACGCCGGAGAATGTCCATACCGGAGAGCCGTCCTTCAGACCGAGGGCCCTGAATTTGCCGTCGGAAGCTCCTATGAAAACCTTGCCGTCGAAAATGACCGGCGACGCAAGTACGGATTTCTCCGCCTTCACCTTCCAGATTTCCTTGCCGTTTTTGGCATTGACGGCATATATATGGCCGTCCGTACATCCGAACACCAGATATTTGCCCTCTACCGCAGGAGTGGAAAAGATCTTTCCCGGGAAATCACGGCTCCAGAGACGGCTTCCGTCCTTCAGCGAAATGGACCTGAGCGAACCGGAAGATGTGGTGTAATAAGCCACGTCGCCGCTCCTCGCGAAGCCCGCCACTATGTTGCCGCTGTCGCTGATGCTCCATATGTCCTTCACGCACGGATACTCGTCATTCACGTCATACCTCATCCACGGATACGAATCCGGAATGCCGTGGGCGTCATAATGCACCGTGTCCCGCAGAGGCTTAAGATCCAGCTCGTACCATGGCGGCAGCTGCACCGTGGTATGCTTGTACACACGTCTTTCCGAAACGCTTATATGATCATCCTTTATCTCGAACACATTGTATCCGGGCACGCCTCCGGCCGCCAGCGCAGAACGTCCGAGCACGGCCGGGATGCCGTCGTAATTGAGCGCCCTGTTCTGGTGCCAGTGGCCTCCTATCTCGAATCTCACGCCTTTCTCCTTAAGGATGCGGGTGACGTCGAAATAATTCAATACGGACGTGTCCTGAGGATAATGGTTGAAGAATATGGATTTTTTTCCGGGTTCGAGATTCTCCAGCCATACCATGCTTTCCTTGGGCAGGAGCGCCGGAGCCATCCTCATGTCCGGCCCGCAGCCGCTTCCTATGAAGCGCCATCCGTCCTTTTCAAACTCGAACTGCTCATATCCGAACACATTCTTGAAAGTATTGCAGCCGCTCTCGGACCATTTGGCGTCATGGTTGCCGGCGACTACATAATATTTGCGGCCAAGCCTGTCGAGCTCGCTTTTCACGCCGGCGATCTCTTCATCGGAGCCGAAGTCCGTCAAATCGCCGCCCAGCACCACGAAATCGATTGAATCCAGTCCGTTGATGTCATCGATGCAGTCGCGCAGATTCTGGATCGACGTCGAGCCGACGGAATAATGGTTGTCAGTGATGAATGCGAAACGGATCGGTTTTTCCTGTGCCGAAACCGTCCGTACGGCCATGCCGGACATAAGCAGCACGGCGGACAAAGTCATCAGATGCAATTTCATATAATATAATACATTTACTATTAAATTATCTCAATGTCACCGTCTTCGATCCATCCCTGGCGGCCGTCCGCAAGCTCTATGTTGTACCAGCCGTCCACCCTGTCGAGCACTTTCACCTTGGTGCCCTCATGCAGGATGAACCTGTCTTTCGAAGACTCGGCAGAAGGCGCGCTCTTCACCGGAGACACGGCCTGCATCACTATGGCGGAAGCTCCGTCCTCCGAAACATATTCCCTGTATTGCAGCCTTGCGAAATTCCACGACGCGACGGCGGCGAGCAGCAGCACGATGGCCAAATAGAATCCGGCCTTGCGCACGGCGCTGCGCGGACCGAGCAGAAAAAGCAGCAGCATCGACACAGCCGCGGCGAACGCGATCAGCGACAGCACCGCCCATGCATCGGACCGCATACAATGGCCGGCGTCGCGTATCCATGTCTTAAGGAAAAACTCCGGCACCGGATCTATCCTGTCCTGTATGAGCATGTTCACGAATTCGAGATTATACCTCGCATCGGCGTCGGAGGGATCGGCCCTGAGCGACCTCTCGTAATTCAATATCGCCCCCGGATAATCTCCCGCCTTGAAACAGGCGTTGCCTGCATTGTAATACAGCTCGGCGGACTGCAGCCCCATGTCAAGTATGCCCTGCCAGCATTCGGCGGCCTCGTCCCAATGTCCGTCCGTATAGGCTTCAATCCCGCGGCGCCAGAGGGAATCCGGATAAGACTGGGCATTCGCCGACAAAGTAAAGAGAAGCAGAATCGCGGCGGTCGTTCCCTTTACGATATTTTTCTTTGACTTCAGGCAGGCATCCAATGACGAAATCACTCTTACCGCCGTCTCATAATGTGCATTCATGGCATCGTGTCCCGGATCCGGGGAATATCTCGCAAATTCGCATGCCTCCAGGAGCCCGGTGAACTCCCCGGCTAGTTCGGGACCGGCGCCGCGGCCGACGAGCGCAGCGGCAATGTTGTCCGCGTTCTGTTCGGACATATCCATGTTCAACTTGTCCGACACGAATCCGGACAAGGCTCCGTGCAGTTCTTCATAAAATGCTGAATACAAATCCTTTTTAAGGAAATCACCCGCAGAGGCGAGACGCCTTAGGGCCATCTTCGTAGCCTTGCGGTTCTTCGTTCCCGCCACGTCCGCGCGGCGCTCGGCGATCTTGCGCAGCGAAAGCCATACCGCAAAGGCGGCAAGGACAATGATCGCCGCGATAACGTAATAAACCGTACGGCTCACGAGGAAGGTTTCCTGTCCGGACAGGTCCGTCCGGCCGGTCTTGATGAAACGTATGTCTTCCCCTATGTTCTTGACGTCCTTCCTGTTCACGGAGATCGCCTGTCCTCCGTCCGCGGACGGGGCGCCGGCATTTTTCCCCTGCGCCACCCTCAGCCTCAGGGAATCCGTGGACACGGTAACATATTTTCCGGAATTCACATTGTAATATGAATAATTCACCGGAGGAATGACGAAATCGCCGTGGCTGCGCGGAATGAAAGGATATTCGAAAGTCTTGCTGCCGGACGTGCCGCTTTTGTCCGTTTTCTGCGCCGACTTCACGTCATACGTTTCAAAATCCGGCGGGAAATTCACCTTGGGCGCCTCCAGCAGGGAAACGTTGCCCGTGCCGGAGACCGTAACGATCAGCGAGGCCGCGTCATGCGTCCTGAGCGAATCCCCGGACAAGGAAGCCGTCACCGTGAAATCGCCCACCCCTCCGGAAAACGAGGCCGGAGCCCCGGAAGGCAGGGCCGTCACATTGAGGGACAACGGCTTGGAAAGCACTCTCTTGCGTACGGTGACATAATCGTCTTCGAAGAAACTGTCGAATATGCTGCCGCTCCTCTTGGAAGTATTCTTCACATTTACAAGGCACACCAATTCGGCAGGATCTATGGTAAGTACGCCGGCTTTCTGCGGTATGAGTATATACCGCCGCAGCACGGCGGAATTGTAGATTTTATTGCCCACCTGTTCGCGCCGGAATTCCACGTTGGTCGGAGCCTCTGTCTCCTGGCTCCAGAAACCGTTGAACGATGGGAATTTGGCACCTTCGAAACCTGCTATGTCGACTCTCTGGTACAGCTTGAGGGTGGCTGTGACAGGCTCCCCCACCACCGCACGGGAGCGGCTGAGAGTCAGGCTGAGATACAGATCGTCGGCCGGGATGTCCCCGGTGACGCGCACGCCGCCGTCCTGAGCCTCGTCCCGGCTGTCCTGCCCGGAAGCATTCTGCCCGTTGTCGACGACCCGGACGGATATCGGGCCGGAAGAAATCTCTTCCCCCTTGACGGTGGCCGTAGCCGCCGGCAGCTGGAAGCTGCCGGTATGCTTCGGAAGCAGAATATACGTATAGGTGGTCTGCGAAGTGCGCGCAGTCTTGCCGTTGACGATCTGAATACTTGTGGAAGTGCCTTTCTGCGGCCCCCATACCAGCTGGAAGTCGTTTCCCGGCTCCCATTCGAACGATGACGGACGAGTCTCCCCTTCGATGACGAAAGTGACGTTGAACCGCTCGTCGGCCCCCACGATATTATGGACCTCGACCTTTATCGAGCCCTGCGCGAAAAGCCCTGCGGCCGCAAAAACTGCGATTATGCTTGAAAAAAACTTTTTCATACCGACCGTTACCAATTCTTCTCTTTTTGTCTGGACTTCAGGACGGCCGCCTTTTTCTTGTTCACCTTGTCCTGCGTCTCCTTTTCCTTGGCCTGTATGGCCTGCAGAAGCTGCTGTGCCTGCTGCGATGAAAGGCCGCCCTGCCCGTCACGGCCATCGTCGCCGTCATCGCCGTCGTTCATGTCCTGGCCGCCGCTGCCGTCATTATTATTGTCGTTATTGTTATTGCCATTATTGTCGTTATTGTTATCATCGTTGTTGTTATTATCATTATTGCCGTCATTGCCATTATCTTTGTCTTTGTTGTCGTCATTGCCGTCCTGGCCGCCGTCATTGCCGACATTTTTGTTTTCATCGTCGCGAAGCATTTCGCGGGCATAAATATAATTCTCTTTTGCGGATAAATCGCCGGGATCCCTAAGAAGACACTCGTGAAAAGCGTCTACGGCGGCCTTGTAATCCTTCCGCTGCAGCGCCACGTCGCCGGCATTGAAATAATAATCCGCCGCGTGGTCCGACGACGGCGCAGTCTCGGCCATGCGGCCCAGCACGCTTCCGGCCTGTTCCATATCGCCCTCCCTGTAAAGGGTATTGCCCAGATTGTAGGCGGCGGCAAATGAAAGCGAATCGGCCATCAGCGCCTTGCGATAGCTGATGTCCGCCTTCTGATAATTTTCCTTGCGGAATTCGCGGTTGCCGCGGCGCACCTCGCGCCGGTCCGCCTGCGCGGACGCGGCCCCGCTCCAAAGGAGCAGCGCCGCCGCAGCCGCCAATATGCACTTTCTCATATCCATATTCCTCAATCGTCGCCGAACAGCCTTCTCCGCGCACGCCTCTCCCCTATCAGCATCTCCGCCGCCAGCAGCGCGAGCGCAATTGCGAAAAAGTACATGAACTGTTCGTCGAACTCCTCAAACACAACCGAATCGAACTCCTCGTCCTCCATCCTCCGTATGTCATTGATGATAGGATTCAGCCCGAATTCCTCATTGCCGGCACGCAGATAGGCCCCGCCTCCGGCCTCGGCCACCTGCCTCAGCACATCCTCGTCCAGCCGAGTCACCACAATGTTGCCGTCCTTGTCCTTCATCAGTTCCCCGTCCACGGGAATAGGCTGCCCCTCCGGGGACCCGACGCCCACTGTATATACCTTGATGCCCATATCCGCGGCCGTCTTGGCCGCCTCCACCGGATCGTCCTCGTGATTCTCCCCGTCGGAGATCACTATTATCACCCGGCTTTTCTCGCTCTGTGCGCTGAAACCGCGCACCGCCGTCAGTATGGCGTCCCCGATGGCCGTACCCTGCACGGGCACCGACCCCGTCGTAATGCTGCCGAGAAACATCTTGGCGGAGACATAGTCCGTAGTTATGGGCAGCTGTACGAAAGAAGCGCCGGCAAACACTATCAGCCCTATCCTGTCGTCCCTCAGCCTGTCCGTTATCCTCGAAATGGCGAGCTTGGCCCTCTCGAGACGGTTCGGCGAATAATCCTCTGCAAGCATCGAATTGGACACGTCCAAGGCTATCATTATCTCGGCTCCCTTCGTCTTCTTCTCCGCCAGCCGGGCCCCTATCTGCGGCCTCGCCAGACCTATGACGAAAAACATGAAAGCCATGCTGAACAGCACGATCCTGACCCATCCCTTCGCTCCCGACCACGAAGGCATAAGCTCCCTCACAAGATTCTCGTCCCCGAACTTTCTTATGCGGAGGCGCCGGAAATACCGTCCTATGCCGTACAGCAGCGGAAACAGCGGCACGAGCAGCAGCAACATCAGGTATCGGGCTTGCGCGAAAAAAATCATTTCTCTACCTCCTTAAAACTTGAACAGCAAAGCATTCAGAAGCATCCCAGCCAGCAGGCACGCAAGGGCCGCCACCGCAAAGGCGGTATAAAGGTCCTTGTAAACCGGGAAACTGTCTATGGTGGTCCTCGTCTTTTCCATGTCATTGATCTGCGAATAGATCTCCGAGAGCTTCGTATTGTCGGTGGCCCTGAAATAAGCTCCGCCGGTCTCTTTGGCTATCTCCTGAAGCAGTTCCTCGTCTATTTCCACCTCAACGTCCTGCAGCTGCACGCCCCAGGGGGTCATCACCGGATAAGGAGCCGTACCTTTCGCGCCGACGCCTATGGTGTAGACCCTCACTCCGTAAGTCCTCGCTATTTCCGCGGCGGTGGCAGGGGTTATTTCCCCGCTGTTGTTCACGCCGTCGGTAAGCAATATGACCACCCGGCTCTTGGCGTCCGAATCCTTCATTCTCGCCACGGCGGTGGCAAGGCCGTTCCCTATGGCCGTACCGTCTTCTATCAGGTCGGTCTGAACCTCCTTCATCATATTGATCAGCGTCGCCCTGTCGGTGGTAAGCGGGCACTGCGTATAGCTTTCGCCGGCGAAAACCACTATGCCTATCCTGTCGGAAAAACGCTCCGCGATGAATTCTATGGCTATGTCCTTGGCGGCGCTGATGCGGTCGGGCTTGAAGTCACGGGCGAGCATGCTCGTGGAAACGTCCATCGCGAGGACGATGTCGATTCCCTCGGAATCCACTTTCTCCATCCGGGTGGAAGATCGCGGCCTCGCTATGCAAATCACTATGAGCACGAGAGCGGCAAGCCTGAGGACGAAAGGGACATGGCGGACGACTAACAGCACGGAGCGACCGCCCGCCTTCCACGGGGCTATGACGGAAGTATTGAGATGCGGCCTCCGTCCGGTCAGCTCCATATAGATATAATGGACGGCCAGCAGGACGGGCACGGCCAAAAGCCAAAGCAATCGTGGATACTCGAAAAACATTTCCGATAAAATTTATTCTTTCACGACGTCCGCGGCCTCCTCGTCCAGCTGCTCCTGATACGTTTCCGTGACGAAGCGTACGGATGCGGGTATCACGGATGCGTTTTCCTCGCGGGAGGCGACGTGTTTTGCAAATTTAACGAAATCCGCCCGTTCAAAAAGGGCTTTCATATCTTCGAGCGTTCCGGACGGCACTCCTTTCCCTTTCATGGCGTCGAAAATCTCGGCAGTGGTCATTTCCATTGCGGCTATTCCCCAGCGTGCGGCCATGTATTCGCGAATGGCGTCGGTAACGCCCGAATAGAATATTTTCTGCCGTTCAGGCTCCCAATATCCGTCTCCGCGAAACTTGTCCAGTTTGCGCAGGGCAGTGATGTGCGCCGGCTCGTCATTTTCATGCGATGACGACTTTCCCTTCCTTCTCTTTATCATGACAACTGTCAGGACCGCCAATGCGGCCACGGCAAGGAATCCTGCCAAATAAGGCAGGACCTCCCTGAAAGTGAGCGGATAGCGTATCTGCCCGCGGATGTCATGTATGACGAACGAAGCCGTGTCGATCGGAATGGTCTTTACGTCCACGGCCAAAGAGCCAAACGACAGCGTATCCGGAGCCGTTCCGGGAGCCGCCCTGAGCGCAAACACCGGCGGCAGTTCGTAATGTCCTTCATCGAAGGCGGCAAGCACCACGCTGCCCTCTATGTCGTAGATCTTCCCTCCTTTCCTGCCTCCCCCGTGCGTCCTGACGGTATCCAAGGTCCAGGGCGTCAGCATCTCCATAGGCGACAGAAGGCTGTCGTCCCACACGGGAATCGCTATGGAAACGTTTTCATCCACCCCGTCAAGCCTGAAACCGTAGCGGAGCTGGTCGGCGATAAGCACCGAATCCCGCTCCTGCAAAGGCTCCAGAAAGACGCCGTCCATCTTTACGAGGCGTCCTTCCCCTGCGGCGCCGTCCGGCTGCGGACGTTCCGCCGCGGCAGGCATTTCCGAAAGGACGGAAGCCGCGGACAGCGTCAAAAAGAATATTGTTTCTGCAAAACGTTTCATACGCCAAACCTCAACGTTTTTTGAAGAACGACATGAGTCCCTTGACATAGTCCTCATCGGTCGCTATGGAAATGCTGTCGACTTTGTAGCGGTTGAACAGCCTTACGGTCCGGTCCGTCACGGTGGAGAACCACTCGGAATAAGCCCTGCGCACTTCCGGAGAAGCGGTGTTCACCCAGGCCGAATCCCCGGATTCGAAGTCCCTGACATGCACCAGCCCGACATTCGGAATGGCCCTCTCCCTCGGATCGTATACCCTTATCACCGAAACGTCGTGGCGGTTCACGGCCACCTTCATCGCATCCTCGTAACGGGGAACGCCGTTTTCGTCTACGTCCAGCATGTCCGAGAGTATGAACGCGGCGCATTTTTTCTTGATGGCGTTGGTAAGAAAGCGCAGGGCCTCCCCTATGTCGGTCCCGGACGATACTGGCCTGAACTCTATGATTTCTCGTATTATATGCAGCAGGTGCCCGCGGCCCTTCTTCGGAGGGATGAATTTCTCCACCCTGTCGCTGAAGAACAGGGCCCCCACCTTGTCATTGTTCAGAATGGCGGAAAAAGAAAGCACGGCCGCGATTTCGGCAAGCTGGTCCCGCTTGGTCATGGCCGAGGTGCCGAAAAGTCCAGAACGGCTCACGTCTATGAGCAGCACCACCGTCAGTTCCCTTTCCTCCTCGAACACCTTTACATAAGGCGCACGGAGACGCGCGGTGACGTTCCAGTCCATATTGCGCACATCGTCCCCGTAACGGTATTCCCTGACCTCGCTGAAAGTCATTCCGCGTCCCTTGAACGCGGAATGGTACTCGCCTGCAAAGATCTGATGGGACAGAGCCCTCGTCTTTATCTCTATTTTGCGGACCTTTTTCAACAGGTCGGCCGGAGTCCTGGCATCCATTACGGCACTATGACTGCATTGATGACGTTTTCAATTATTTCCTCGGAGGTGACGTTCTCGGCCTCGGCCTCGTAGGTCAGCCCTATCCTGTGACGGAGCACCTCGTTGCATACGGCCCTCACGTCTTCGGGAATCACATAACCCCTGCGGCGGATGAACGCATAGGCCTTGGAAGCCATGGAAAGGGATATGCTGGCCCTCGGGGAGGCCCCGAACGAAATAAGCCCCTTCAGCTTGTCCAGCCCGTAGTCCCCCGGAGTCCTGGTGGCATATACAATGTCCACTATGTACCTCTCTATCTTTTCGTCCATATATACGTCCCGCACCACCTTCCTTGCGCGGACTATGTCATCGGGGGACACGGCCGGGCTCGCCTTCGGAAATTCTCCGGAATTGTTCATGCGCACTATGAGACGCTCCTCGTCCTTGTTCGGATAGCCGACCACGACCTTGAGCATGAAACGGTCGACCTGCGCCTCCGGAAGAGGATAGGTGCCCTCCTGTTCGATAGGATTCTGGGTGGCGAGCACGAGGAAAGGTTCCGGCAGGGGAAATGTCTCATCGCCTATGGTCACCCGGCGCTCCTGCATGGCCTCGAGCAGCGCGGACTGCACTTTCGCCGGAGCCCTGTTGATCTCGTCGGCAAGCACGAAGTTGGCGAATACGGGGCCCTTGTGGACCTCGAAGCGTTCGTCTTTCTGGGAATAGATGAGAGTGCCCACCACGTCGGCCGGAAGCAGGTCCGGAGTGAACTGGATACGGCTGAACTTGGCGTCGACCGCCTGGGAAAGAGTGTTTATGGCCAAAGTCTTGGCAAGGCCGGGCACGCCTTCGAGAAGTATGTGTCCGTTTGCGAGAAGTCCGATCAGCAGGTTGTCTATCAGATGTTTCTGTCCTACGATCACTTTGCCCATCTCAAGGGAAAGGATGTCCACGAACGAGCTTTCCTTTTGTATGCGGTCATTCAGTTCTTTAATATTGACGCTGTCCATTATGGTTATTTTTTATAATTTTGCAGCATTATGCGGTACTTGGTGACACTATCCTATGACGGCTCGGCCTACAACGGCTGGCAGTTCCAGAACAATGCCGCAAGCATTCAGGAAAGCCTGCAATCCGCGCTGTCCACTGTTCTGAAACATCCCGTGGCCGTCACCGGCGCAGGAAGGACCGATTCGAAAGTCAACGCCATAGGCTATACGGCCCACTTCGACTGGAACGGCCTTCAGGTCATCGATACCGCGCAGCTTGTCTGCAAATTGAATGCCATCCTGCCCGGAAACATCATCGTGCACGGAATTTATCCGGAGAAAGAGAATTTCCACGCGCGATTCGACGCCGTCCTGCGGGAATACACCTATTTTATACATAGGAAAAAAGATCCTTTCATGGAAAAATACTCTTTCCTGTGCACCTACAGGCTCGACGTAGAAGCCATGAACAAGGCCGCGGCGCTACTGCTCGGCACCCATGATTTCAGTTCGTTCGAAAAGACCGGCAGCAACAACAAAACTTCGATCTGCACGGTGAAGGAGGCCGCATGGACCGCCTACACGCCCGTCCACGCGGAACTGATGGGATATCCCTCATCCGAGGGCGATTATCTCTATTTCCGCATCAGCGCCGACCGCTTCCTTCGCAACATGGTCAGGGCCGTCGTCGGTTCGCTGATAGACGTCGGCCGGGGACGGCACGAACCCGAATGGATCGAATGGCTCATCGGGCACGGCACCAGGTCCGATGCCGGAGAATCCGTTCCGGGCAATGCCCTGTTCCTGAGCAGGGTGATTTATCCGCAGGAATAAGCCTCCGCCGGAACTGCGTCCACGGCGGTCCGGAACAAAGTTTTTTTCGCAAAAACGGTATTTTTGAGTATTTTTGCAGAATATGGCACGATTTTGCATGCCATGACCTTAAGTTGATTTTCTAAATACAGTTCAACAATATGCTGTTCAATATTTTACAGACAGACATCCCGGCCGTGGACCTCGAAGGAACGCTTACGGAAGCCGTGCCGGCAGTTCAGGCGACGGAGATGAGCCAGAGCCTCTTTTCCATGTTCAAAATGGGCGGCGCCCTCATGTGGGTACTGCTTCTGCTCTCCGTCATAGCCATTTACATCATAGGCAAGAAATGGTGGGTGATACGGAACGCTTCCAACATAGGCTCCCATTTCATGCAGGACATAAGGGACTACGTGACAGAGGGCAAATTCAAGTCCGCCATCACGCTGTGCCAGAAATACGACACCCCGGTGGCGAGGATGATAGAGAAGGGCATCAACCGCATAGGCAGGCCCCTGTCCGACCTTCAGACGGCCATCGAGAACACCGGCAACGTGGAAGTGGAACGCCTTGAAAAAGGCCTGCCGATTCTCGCCACCATAGCGGGAGGCGCCCCGATGATAGGATTTCTCGGCACGGTGATCGGCATGGTACAGGCTTTCTTCAACATGTCCAAGGCAGGCAACAACATAGACATCACCATGCTCTCTGGAGGCATCTACACCGCCATGATCACCACGGTCGGAGGCCTCATTGTCGGCATCATAGCTTATTTCGGATACAACTGGCTTACCTCCAAGATATCGGATCTCGTATACAAGATGGAAAGCTCCACCATGGACTTCATAGACATAGTCCTTCACGAGCCGAGCGAGGAAGAAAGCGCCAAATGACATTGATACATGGCACTCAAGAGAACAACCAAGGTGAACGCGGACTTCTCCCTGTCCTCCATGACGGACATAGTGTTCCTGCTGCTCATATTCTTTTTGGTGACTTCCACGCTCATCAATCCGAACGCGCTTAAGCTCCTGCTTCCCAAGAGCACCGGACAGGTCTCCGCGAAAGCGACGGTAAGCGTATCGATAAAGGACTGGCAGAACGACACCTATACTTATCATTTAAACGGCGACGAGACGCCCCTGTCGTACGGCGAAGTGGAAGACGGGCTCATCACCCTGCTGCAGGACCGCGAGGATCCCACCTTCTCCATATATTCGGACGAGAGCGTTCCCATAAAGGAAGTGGTGTCCATAATGAACATTGCCAAAAGAAACCATTACAAAGTAATTCTGGCGACGCAGCCGGAATAAGGGACGCACCGCAAGATGAAACAATACCAGCACGAACAGCAGACGCAGGAGCGCAGAGGGAAGGTGACGGGAGCCCTGCTCACCCTCTGCATACATGCCGCGATGCTCGCGACAGGACTGCTGACGGGGCTGAAATATCTTGACCCGCCGCCTCCTGAGAACACTTTCCTGCTGGATTTCTCCGAAGAGGAAGAACAGGTGCGGGAGCCGCGTCCGCGCAAGGTTTCCACGGCGCCGAGGGCCGAGAACGCCGATCCCGAAAAGGACGTAAGGCTCGTGCAAAAATCCGAATCCCCGTACGTGTCGGAAAAGCCGAACGATACGCCGGAGACGAAGGCGGACGACTTCGGGGACGTGGAGACCCCGGAACCTCCGGCAAAAGAGGAACCCAAGCTCGATCCGCGGGCGTCTTTCCCCGGAATGTCCAAGAAAGACAACCCTACGACGGCGCCGCATGCCGCCGACGAAGCCTCGGACGCATTCAAGGCCGGAGCCCCCGACGGCAACTCCGAAACCAGGCGGACCGACGGGACTCCGAATGCAAAGCTGAAAGGCAGGACGGTAATAGGAGGACTGCCGAGGCCGTCATATGAAGTACAGAAAGAAGGAACGGTAGTAGTGCAGATAAAAGTGGACCAGTACGGCAACGTTAAAGAAGCGGTTCCCGGAGCCGAAGGTACCACCGTAACGGACAAGACGCTCTGGAACGCGGCGAGAAAGGCCGCCATGAAGACGCATTTCAACATGAGCGCGGAAGCGCCGGTGCTCCAGCAGGGCACGATAACATACCGCTTCAGACTGCAATGAACAAAAATGGCGTGAGCCATTGACTTATAAATATTTTATAAAACCCAATCACCGCCTCGGGCGGAAAGGACAATCATGAAAGAAAAAGAGAAAGGCGGCTTCAGCAGCCGTCAGGGACGTAGGGATTACGGACAAAAGGACGGTGGAAGACATTTCACCGACAGACGCAATTCAGCTTCCGGACGCACGCACTTTACGCGCAGGAAAGACTTCTCCGGAAATGCGGAAAAAGTTGATTTCTCATCGGACGACTATAAAAATACTGAGCGCAAGAGCTATGGAAACGGCGGCTCCGGCAACTACGGCGCGCGGCGCGAATGGCACGGAAACGATTCCAGGGACAGACGCGGCGGCGACAGCGGCAGGAAGCCATACGGCGGAGACCGCGGCTACGGCTCGGACAGAAACTATGGCTCGGACCGCAGTTACAGTTCTGATCGAAGCTACAGTTCAGACAGAAGCTACGGCACGGACAGAAGCTACGGTTCCGACCGCAACTACGGGAAACCAGGAAGCTACAGAAAACAGACAAGGGACTACGACAAGCCGAAAAGCTATGGCAAACCGAAAGACTACGGCAGACCTGATGAACGGAAATTCGAGAAGCACGGGGAGCCGGGCATAAACGCCATGATCAGACGCAGGCCGCAGATCGACGCCCCCGCGGAGGAATATGACGACACGGCGCAGATGCCCGTAAAGGACGTGATCCGCCTCAACCGCTTCATAGCCAACTCCGGCGTCTGCTCCCGGCGCGAAGCCGACAACCTGATTCTCGCGGGCACGGTCACGGTGAACGGCGAAGTCGTCACGGAGCTGGGCACAAAAGTCAACATCTTCACCGACGAAGTGCGCTTCAACGGAGAACGTCTGAAAGGCGAGGAAAAAGTCTACATAGTAATGAACAAGCCCAAGGGATTCGTGACCACCGTCAGCGATCCGCATGCGGAAAAAACGGTCATGGACCTGCTGAAAGGCTGCAAGATGAGAGTATTCCCCGTAGGCAGGCTCGACAAGAACACCACCGGGGTGCTCATGTTCACCAACGACGGCGAGATAGCCGAAAGGCTCACCCATCCTTCGTACGACAAGAAGAAAATATATCAGGTGATAGTCGATACCCCGCTCAAGGAGGAAGACAGGGAAAAGATCCTGGCCGGAGTCGAGCTGAGCGACGGCGTCGTAAAGGCCGACGAACTCGAATACGTGGACGCGGACGACCACAAGAAGCTCGGCATAGAAATCCATTCGGGCAAGAACAGGATAGTCCGCAGGATTTTCGAATCCCTCGGATATGACGTCAAGGCCCTCGACAGGGTATATTTCGCCGGACTTACCAAGAAAGGGCTCAAGAAAGGCGAATGGAGGTTCCTCACCGGCAGCGAAGTGAACATCCTCAAAATGGGGGCATACGTATAATGGCGGCGCAGAAAGGATCCGGCGGACACCGCGCGGGCTTCGTGAACATCATCGGCAATCCCAACGTAGGCAAGTCAACGCTTATGAACGCCCTCGTGGGGGAAAAACTATGCATAGTGACCGCCAAGGCACAGACGACCAGGCACAGGATAATGGGCATAGTGAACGGCGACGGCTACCAGATAGTCTACTCCGACACCCCCGGCATCCTGAAGCCCGGCTATCGCCTGCAGCGGAACATGATGAAATACGTCGACACCGCCATAGGGGACGCTGACGTCATCCTGTATGTCACCGACACGGTGGAAAGCGGGACCAAGAACGAAGAATACGTAGCCAAGCTGCGCGACATAGAAGTGCCCGTCATCCTTGTCATCAACAAAATAGACCTTTCCACGCAGGAAAAGGTGATGGAGCTGATGGACAGGTGGAAAGAGCTGCTTCCCGGGGCTATCGCCATACCGGTGTCCGCAAAGGAAAAATTCAATCTGGACAGCGTCTTCGAGGAGATCCTGTCGCATCTTCCCGTCGCGCCGGAATGGTTCGACAAAGACACGTTCACCGACAGGAACCTGCGGTTTTTCGCTTCGGAAATATTGCGCGAAAAAATATTGCTGAACTACAGCGAGGAAGTTCCCTACAGCTGCGAAGTGGAGATAGAGTCTTTCAAGGAAGGCGCGGACAGATATGAGATCTCCGCCGTCATCTACGTGATGAGGGACTCACAGAAAGGAATCCTGATCGGCAAAGGAGGCGCGGCCCTCAAAAAGGTGGGCACCATGGCCCGGATCGACATGGAAGACTTCTTTCAGAAGAAAGTTTTCCTGAGCACATACGTGAAAGTGGCGCCGGGCTGGAGGGAATCCCGCAAGGACCTGAGGCGCTTCGGGTATGAAGACTGAAATATAAAAAGAAACGACTGAATATGAGCGACGAATGGGACGGCATGTCTCCGGAAGACATGGACATGGATGCGGACATGGACGGAACGGCGGAGGAAGCCGAAGATGCCGAAGAAGTTGAAGAAGGACGCTTCTCAAGGCTGCTTGACGACGACAGCCGGAAATTCAAACTTTCCGGCATGTTCAAGGACTGGTTTCTCGACTATTCCTCCTACGTCATACTCCAAAGGGCCGTCCCCCATATCGTGGACGGTCTGAAACCAGTGCAAAGAAGGGTGCTGCACGCCATGTACCGCATAGACGACGGACGCTATACAAAAGTGGCCAATATAGTGGGGCAGGCGATGCAATACCACCCGCACGGAGACCAGTCCATTCTCGGCGCGCTCGTACAGCTCGGCCAGAAAGGGCTCACCGTGGACTGCCAGGGCAACTGGGGCAACATCCTCACCGGCGACGGCAATGCCGCGCCGCGATATATTGAGGCGAGGCTCTCCAAATTCGCGAAAGAAGTCATTTTCGACCCCAAGGTCACCAGATGGATGACCTCATACGACGGACGCAACCAGGAGCCCACGGAACTCCCGGTAAGGTTTCCCCTCCTCCTCGCCCAGGGCACGGAGGGCATCGCCGTCGGCATGGCCTCCAAGATATTGCCGCACAATTTCAACGAGCTCATAGACGCCTCCATAGCGATACTCAGGGGAAAGGACTACGAACTCTATCCGGACTTCCCCACCGGAGGATATGCCGACTGCAGCAAATACAACCGCGGACGCCGCGGCGGAGTCGTCAAGGTAAGGGCCAAGATAGACAAGATAGACAAGAATACCATAGCCGTCACCGAAATACCTTTCGGCAAGACGACGCAGGCCCTGATAGACTCCATCCTCAAAGCCAGGGACAAAGGCAAGATAAAAATACGCAAGATAGAGGACATGACGACGGAAAAGGTGGACATCATAATCCATCTTCCGAACGACGTGTCCCCGGACAAGACCATAGACGCCCTTTACGCCTTCACCGACTGCGAGACCGCCATAATGCCGAACGCCTGCGTCATAAAGGACAACAAGCCGCAATTCATGGACGTGCATGAGATTCTCGAATACGACACCTTCCATACGAAGGACATACTGGAAGAAGAACTGCAGATAAGGCTTGCGGAACTCGAAGACCAGTGGCACAGCGACTCCCTCGAAAAGATATTCTTCGAAGAACGAATATACAAGATACTCGAGCAGGACCAGAAGACGTGGGAAGAACAGCTGGAAGACGTATTCTCCAAGATGCAGGAATACAGGGGCCGGCTGCACAGAGAAATAGTGAAGGAGGACATCCTCAAGCTGGTGGAAAAGCCCGTGCGGAAGATATCCAAATTCGACTCGAAGGCTTTGGACAAGAGAATCGGCGACACGGAGGCCGAGATGGACGAGGTCCTCAACCATCTCGGGCACATGACGGAATTCACCGTAAACTGGTTCCGGGGACTGAAGCGTAAATACGGCGAAAACTGTCCGCGCCTTACGGAAATAACCAGCTTCGAGGCCATCGCCGCCACCAAAGTGGTGCACAACAACGCCAGGCTTTACGCCAATCTGGATGAAGGATTCGTAGGCACAGGCCTCAAGAAAGACGACAACGGGCAGTTCATCTGCGAATGCTCCGACCTGTCGGAAATCATCGTCATAGGCAAGGACGGGCATTACCGCGTCACCAAGGTGAGCGACAAGGCCTTCTTCGGCAAGAATCTCCTCTACGCTGGGGTGTTCAACCGCAACGACGCACGCACCATATACAACGTGATCTACCGCGACGGCAAGAGCCCGACATATTACGCCAAACGCTTCGCCATCACTTCCGTGACAAGGGACAAGGAGTACGACATCACTCAGGGCAAGCCCGGATCGTCCATACTCTGGTTCACCGCGAACCACAACGGCGAAGCCGAATCCGTGCGCATATACATGCGTCCTCGGCCCAAGCTCAAAAAGACGTCCATCGAATACGACTTCTCCGGCCTCGCCATCAAAGGAAAGGGCTCCAGGGGAAATCTCGTGTCGAAAAATCCGATACAGAGGATCTGCATAAAATCCAAGGGAGTCTCCACCATAGGAGGCAAGGACATTTGGTACGACGCCGACATACAGAGGCTCAACGAAGACGGGCGCGGAGAATATCTCGGCCAGTTCGGCACGGACGACAAAGTGCTCGCCGTATTCAGGGACGGCACCTTCTACACCACTTCGTTTGATCTGAGCAACAGGTATCAGGGAGATGTGGCGCGCATCGAAAAATTCGACCCCGGCAAGACTTACAGCGCCCTCTATTGGGACGGCGGCGCCAAGGCGTTTTACATAAAGAGATTTTCATTCACGGAAAGCAACAATACGCCGCTCTCGTTCATATCCGACGCCAAGGGGTCGTATCTTGTGGAACTCTCCGGAGACGACCGCCCGAGGATACTGCTTACGTTCGGAGGAAAATATGAGCACAGGGAAGCCGAAGTCATAGACGCCGAAGAATTCATAGCCAAAAAGGGACTCGGGGCGAAAGGCAAAAAATGCCATCAGTACGAACTGAAAAGCGTGGCTTTCACGGAGCCTGCCGCCGTGCCCGAAGAATCCGCCGGTCCGGAAGATCCGGCAGACGCCGAAGACTCAGCGGACGCCGAAGATCCAGCCGATCCGGAAGAACCGACGTTGTTTTAAGGTGCAGGAGGCATAAAGCCATGATCATTTCTCTGTGCGGTTTCATGGGCTGCGGCAAATCCAGCGTGGGAAAAGTCCTCGGCTCGCTTCTCGGCTGCCCGGTAGCCGACCTTGATTCGCGCATCGAGGAGAAGGCCGGCAAAAAAATAGCGGAAATATTCGATTCCGGCGGCGAAGCTGCGTTTCGGGCATTGGAATTGCAGGCTTTGCGCGGGATACTGTCCGAATCTGACGGCGGGACGTTCATCCTGTCTCTCGGAGGGGGTACCCTCACATCGGAGGCCTGCGCCGGACTGATACGCGAAAACACTTTCTGCGTATATCTCAGAGCGACTGCGGACACGCTTGAAGAAAACCTGAGAAACGGCACGGAAGGGCGGCCCATGCTTAGGGGAAAGGATCTTCGCATGAGGATAGACGAACTGATGGAAAGGCGTGCGGCGGAATACGAAGGATGCGCGGACCTTACGATTGACACCGACGGCAAGACCGATGAAGAAATAGCCGCGGAAATAGCCGGCGACGATAGGATTGTCGGATTTATTACGTAATTTTGCAAGGATATGGGGATAGAGCGACAATGGATAATAAACGAGCCTGCAGACCATGAAAAGGTTGAACGCCTGGCCGCCGAACTCGGCATAGACAAAGTGCTTGCCGGGCTGCTGGTAAGGCGCGGCATAGAAACCTTTGAAGAGGCCCGCGCCTTTTTCCGCCCGTCGCTCGACAATCTCCACGATCCTTTCCTGATGAAAGACATGGACAAGGCGGTGGAAAGGCTCCGCAATGCCATTGTCTCGAATGAAAAAATACTCGTCTACGGCGACTACGACGTAGACGGCACCACTGCGGTGGCATTGGTATATTCATTCCTGAAGAGATTTGCCAAAACGGTGGGGTTCTACATTCCGGACCGATACGAAGAAGGATACGGGCTTTCCCGCAAAGGCATCGACTATGCCAAGAAAGAAGGATTTTCCCTGCTGATAGTTCTCGACTGCGGCATAAAGGCCGCGGAAAAAGTGCGCTATGCGTCGGACAAAGGCGTGGACATAATAATATGCGACCACCATCTGCCGGACGAAGACGCCTTCCCCGCAGCCACGGCGGTGCTCGATCCAAAGCGCTCCGACTGCGGTTATCCTTTCAAAGACCTGAGCGGCTGCGGCATAGGGTTCAAACTGGTATGCGCCTATTCGCAAAGATACGGCATAGACTTCAAGACGCTCGAGCCGCTCATGGACCTGCTTGCCGTCAGCATCACGACTGATCTTGTATCGGTGACGGGCGAAAACAGGATTCTGGCGCACTACGGATTGAAAAGGCTCAACGAAGACCCCTGCAAAGGCCTGCTGGCCATGATGAACGTAGCCAAGCTCGAGCCCGGCCATATCACCATAGACGAAATCGCTTTCAAGATAGGGCCGAGGATAAACGCCGCCGGCCGCATGGACTCCGGCAAGCTGGCCGTGGAACTGCTTACGGCCGACAATGACAAAAAGGCCCTCGACATAGCGGACAAAATCAACGCCGACAACAACGAACGGAAAAAAATAGACATGAAGATAACGGCGGAAGCGTTGGGCAAAGTAGATCAAGGTCTCGCACTTGCTTCCGACAACGTCACCATAGTCTATGATCCATCATGGGAGAAAGGCGTCGTAGGGATAGTGGCCTCGCGCCTCGTGGAAGCCTATTACAAGCCGGCCATCGTGCTTACCAAGTCCAACGGCTTCGTCACCGGCTCGGCGCGCAGCATCCAGGGATTCGACCTTTATGCGGCCATAGAAAGCTGCGCCGACCTGCTCGAGACCTTCGGAGGACATCTGTATGCCGCCGGCCTCACGCTCAAGGAAGAAAATCTGGACGAATTCTGTAGGCGCACGGACGCATTCGTGGCATCGCACATGACCCCGGAGACGGCAGCCCCCGTGATCAACGCCGACGCCAAATTGGACTTTTCGCGCATCACCCCAAAATTCTCACGCATACTCAAGCTGTTCCAGCCCTTCGGTCCCGGCAACGCCAATCCGGTTTTCGTCACCGAAGAAGTATACGACGCAGGCAACGGACGGAAGGTGGGCGAAAACGGCAACCACATGAAGCTCGACCTCATGCAGGAAAACGCCCCTTATCACCAGATAGCCGCGATGGCTTTCAACATGTCCAAAGATTTCTACGAACACATCCACAATGGGAACCCCATAGACATATGCTATACAATAGTGGAGAACTTCTACCGCGGCAGTTCGACCACACAGCTGCGCATCAAGGACATACGCAA
This sequence comes from uncultured Bacteroidales bacterium, assembly GCA_947588835.1. Taxonomy (GTDB): domain Bacteria; phylum Bacteroidota; class Bacteroidia; order Bacteroidales; family UBA932; genus Cryptobacteroides. Next base: position 25,043 of record CANPZS010000002.1, read on the forward strand.
AGGCAAAGACTTCATATAATCAGCGACACATGGAATACTCAAATGAACTCAACGAGCAGGAACTCGGCCGCAGGCAATCCCTGAGGCAGCTCCGCGATCTCGGAATAAACCCTTATCCGGCTCAATCATATCCGGTGAACGCTACGGCGAAGCTCATCGCCGACGGATTCGATCCGGAAAAAGGAAATTTTCAGGATGTCTGCATCGCAGGCCGCATAATGTCCCGCAGGATAATGGGAGCGGCGTCATTCATAGAACTGCAGGACCACACGGGAAGAATACAGGTGTATTTGAACCGCGATGAAATATGCCCCGGAGAAGACAAGACCATGTACAATACGGTCTTCAAGAAACTGCTCGACATAGGCGACATAATAGGCGTCAAAGGATTCGCGTTCTTCACGAAGACAGGCCAGCTGTCGGTGCACGCAAAAGAGCTTACAGTGCTCTGCAAGTCCCTGAAGGTGCTTCCCATAGTGAAAGAAGCCGGCGGCAAGGTGCATGACGCATTCACCGATCCGGAACTCAGGTACCGTCAGAGATACGTGGACCTCATAGTGAATCCGCACGTGAAGGACACGTTCATCAAAAGGGCCAGGATAATATCCACGATGAGGCAATACTTCGACGAGGCCGGCATGCTCGAGGTCGAGACCCCGATACTCCAGCCGATTCCCGGAGGAGCCGCGGCGCGCCCTTTCATAACCCACCACAACACCCTCGACATAGACATGTACCTGAGGATAGCCAGCGAACTGTATCTGAAGCGCCTCATAGTGGGAGGCTTCTACGGCGTATACGAATTCGCCAGATATTTCCGCAACGAGGGCATGGACAAGACGCACAATCCCGAATTCACCTGCATGGAACTGTACGTGGCCTATAAGGACTATTTCTGGATGATGGATTTCACGGAAAAAATGCTTGAAAAAGTGGCCGTTGCCGTGAACGGGACCACCAGGGTAAAGATCGGGGACAACGAAATAGAATTCAAGCCGCCCTATCGCCGGCTGCCCATACTCGAAGCGATAAAGATGTATGCGGGAATTGACGTGTCCGGAATGGATGAAGCCCGGCTCCGCGAAGCCTGCGGAAAGCTCGGCATCGAAACGGACCCTACCATGGGACGCGGCAAGCTGATAGACGCCATATTCGGGGAATATGCCGAGAAAAACCTCATCCAGCCCACGTTCATAACAGACTATCCGGTGGAGATGTCGCCGCTTACCAAGCGCTGCCGCGACAATGACGCCCTCACCGAAAGGTTCGAACTGTTCGTAAACGGCAAGGAACTCGCCAACGCCTATTCCGAGCTTAACGACCCCATAGACCAGCTTGAACGTTTCGAAGAGCAGGCGGCCCTCAAGAGCAAAGGCGACGACGAAGCCATGTACATAGACTACGACTTCGTACGCTCGCTCGAATTCGGCATGCCTCCCACTTCAGGCATCGGCATCGGCATCGACCGTCTCACGATGTTCATGACCGACAGCCAGACCATACAGGACGTCCTTTTCTTCCCCACCATGCGTCCGGAGAAGACGAACATTTCCAAAGACTGAAGCGGCACGGTACCGATGAAAGAAACGGTGACATCGGCCGTAAATCCGAAGATAAAGGAACTCCTCGCATTGCAGGAAAAATCGCGCGGACGACGCGAAAAAGGACTTTTCGTCGTCGAAGGCCTGAGGGAAGCCGGCCGTTGCATGGATGCGGGCTATGTTCCACGTACGCTTTTCATATGCACTGAACTGCTCAAAGACGTCACGGCGGAGGAGATAGAGCGCAAAGCGATGAAAAACAATCCCCGGTGCGGGATCATATATGTCACGCCGGCGGTCTACGCCCGAATCGCCGCACGCGAAGGCACGGAAGGGGTGACGGCGGAAATGTATTGCAGGCCAAACCGTCTCGAAGACATAACGCTCCGGGACAATCCGCTCGTCGCCGTCCTCGAATCCGTGGAAAAACCCGGCAACATAGGAGCCGTCCTCCGCAGCGCGGACGCGGCCGGAGCCGATGCGGTGATAATATGCGATCCGCTTACGGACCTGTACAACCCGAATCTCATCCGGGCCAGCGTGGGAGCCGTATTCTCGATGCAGGTGGCCATCGCGGACAGCCGGGACGCCATCGCATGGCTGAAGGCCAACGGCATCAGAATATTGACGGCGCAGCTGCAGGATTCGCGGCCGTATTACGAATGCGACATGACGGCAGGCACGGCCATAGTGATGGGAACCGAATCCACCGGACTGACAGAAATATGGAGGCGGGCCGCAGATTCCCGCATACGCATACCGATGCTCGGAGCGCTTGACTCCCTCAACGTGTCCGTATCGGCCGCCGTGCTGATGTTCGAGGCCGTGCGGCAGAGACTCGGCAAAAAATGACCGCGGCATGGAAAAAAGATTCGGCATAATAGGAGACCCCGTCGCGGGTTCGCTCAGCCCGCTGCTGTTCGGGGCGGCCTACGGCGGAAAATACGGATACGACCTCATAGAAGGGGCGGATTTCGATGCGTCATGGGAAAAATTCCTCCGGGAATATGACGGCGTCAACGTCACTGCGCCTTTCAAGGAAAAGGCCTGTCTCCGTGCCGATGCGGTCACGGACGGCGTCAGACAAATCGGAGCGGCCAATCTGGCCGTAAAGACCGAAAAAGGGATTGAGGCGCACAATACTGATTTCAGCGGCGTAATCCTGAGCTGCGCAGCCGCGCTTTCAGGATCCGGCGACGGCGTTCAAGATCTCGCCGCCGGGACGGCCCGTCAGGCTCTCGTATACGTCAGGGACCGTATCGGCAGACTGTACCGCGGACGCCGTCCGGCGGCGCTCATCGCAGGCTGCGGAGGAGCCGGACGGGCCGCCGCCATGGCCGCGGCGGAAATGGGCTATGCCACGACGCTGATGAACCGCACCGTCGAAAAGGCGGCGGCGATAGCGTCCGACATGGCGGGATACGGCTTTTCCGTGGAACCGATCGAAAACTTCCGAGAAGCCGTACGGAGAAGCGACCTCATCATATACACGGTCCCCTCCGCCATTGACGGCATTGAACAATTAGAAGCCTCGGATCTCGCCGGAAAAAGCGGCTGCGGCGGGCCTTGCAAGCTGCTGCTCGAAGCCAACTACAAAAATCCCGTTTTCCCGGAAATATTGCGCAGAGCGGACGCCGGCCCGTACTGCAGATACATTTCAGGCAAATCATGGCTGCTGTACCAGGCAGTGGCAGGCTACGGCACGCTTGTCGGGGAGGCTCCGGACTTCGCGGCGATGCGGAACGCCCTCTTCTAAAAATATTTGGTGGATTTAACGCAAATTTTAGCTATATTGCAAAACATTAAAATAAAACATCATGGCACTGAACAAAGTAATGCTTATCGGTAACGTCGGTAAAGACCCTGAAATACGTTACCTCGACAATGCGACCGGAAGCACCAAAGTGGCTTCTTTTCCTCTGGCAACCTCGGAAAGATACAGAGATCGTAACGGAGAAATACATGAAAACACGGAATGGCACAACATTGTGGCATGGCGCAACACCGCGGACCTCGTGGAGAGATTCGTAAAGAAAGGAAGCCAGCTGTATATAGAAGGACGCCTCCGTACACGTTCATGGACAGACCAGACAGGCGGCAAACGCTACACGACCGAAGTGTCGGTGGACAACATCCAGCTTCTCGGACGCAGGCCCGACGAACAGCAGCAGGGCGGATTCCACCCCCAGCCTCATCCGGCCGCGATGCCGGCCCAGCCCGAGCCCGCCGACAACGAGCCTGACGACGATCTTCCGTTCTGAAACGTCTGCATCACCAAAAACAGGAACCGGCCGCAGCGCAATGCACGCACGGCCGGTTTTTTCTGCGTCATCATGCCCCGTCAGGACGTCAGGAGCAAGAAGCCAAGGGATACGGAGCCTTATTTCTTATTAGGTACGTCAAGCTCGAGCTCCGGATGACGGCGCGAAGACCTGAAAAGCAGAACCGCCACCGTCATCGCCAGAATGCCGAGGAATATGAATATATACTCGGCATGTACGGCCGCCGACACGGCTTCCTCCGCTCCTCCCGAAACGGCTCCGGCATTGCGGAAAATCCTGCCCACGAATATCGGCACAAGCAGCATCCCCATGTTCTGAATCCAATAAATAAGTGAATAAGCCGTACCGAGATTCTTTTCCGGCACTATCTTGGGCACCGAAGGCCACATGGCCGAAGGCACGAGAGAATATCCCACTCCGAGCACCGCTATGCCGAGATAGCCGTAGAAAGGAATTCCCTGCGGGGCGAAGGCTATGATGAGATGTGCGGCGAAGACGAGCACCGCCCCGACGATCATCCACAACGTGGCCTTGCCGGCCTTGTCGACGAGAGCCCCGAAAAGAGGCGTGAAAACCACCGTGAAGAACGGAATCATGGTGATGGTCCATTTGGCCGAATCCACGTCCATGCCGAAGCGCGGAATGACTATCGACGTGCCGAACTTCTTGAAAGATATTATGCAGCAATAAAAGAACACGCACAGCAGCGCCACCATCACGAAACGCGGATTGGTGAGCACCTTGATTATGTCAGAGAATTTGAATTCGTCCTCGCTCTTTACCTCGCCGCGTTTCCGCACAGTCCCCTCCTGGCGGTCATAACGTGCGTCCATGGCCACGAAAATCGCCCACAGGATGCCTCCTGCAAGCAGCAGGGCAAGGCCGAACACTGCGGGACGGGCCGTCTCCGCAAGGGTGTACATCTCCCCCGGAGCCTTCTGCGCCACGAGCATCGGGGACACTATGAAAGCCGTCGCGGTACCGAGACGTGCTATCGCCAGCTGCAGCCCCATGGCGAAGGCAACGTTGCGGCCTTTGAACCACTTGGCTATGGACCGTGTGACGGCCACCCCCGCTATCTCGCTGCCGAGGCCGAACAGCATGCACCCGACATAGGCTATTATCAGAGAGGTATGCGGCTCGAAACCCATGGTGATGGCGAAAAGCACCAGCGCGGCACCTGTTATCATAAGCCCCACGAACGCCGAGCCAATCTTCCGCACGCCGTAAATATCAAGGAGAACGCCGCATACGACGAGCCCGCCGCACACGCATAGGAAAGAATAGCCTCCTGCATAGAATCCGTACGCAGCGGAATCCCATCCGAGACTCAGGCGTTCCGGATTGTTGAACAGGTGCGAAAGCGTGGAGAACATGTCGTCGAAGAAGTACGACGCGAACATAGGCACCACAAGACACGCCAGAGCAATCCAGCATGCCGTCCTGCTCGTTTTCAATCTTCCTGAAGATTCCATACGGCTATGCCTCTATGTTCGGAAGTTCCAGCCCGAGACCGCGCCTGCGGTCGAGCACCTTCAGATACAGCGCTATCAGGAATGCAAGCACTCCGAATCCGGCGAAAATGACGAGCGGAACCGTATAGTTGTAAGGAATGAACTCAGCCCCCGCCTCCTTTGCCGCCAGGACGGCCGGATTGGAAGCGTTGGACGCGGCCAGCACCTTGCCTATAAGAAGCGGCACGAAGCTGAGGCCTATGTTCTGCACCCAGAAAATAAGGCAGTACGCCGAGCCGAGAATCTTTTCATCGATGATCTTGGGAACCGAAGGCCACAATGCGGCCGAAACGAGTGAGAAGCTGATGCCGAGCACCACTATGGTGGCATAGGCGAGCAGTTCGCTGTGGCTCGCAGGCAGCACGAAAGCGAATATCAGATGGCAGGCCACGAGAAGGACGGCGCCCCAGATAAGCATGGTGGCACCCTTGCCCTTGTGGTCGAGATAGCTGCCGAGGAAGGGAGTTATGGCCGCGGCCCCTATGGGGAACCAGCGGAATATGTTCGCCGCGGACGCCGCAGAAATGCCTTGCAGATTGCACTGGAGCATATTGGCGCCGTAACGCTGGAACGGGAATATCGCCGAATAGTAGAGCACGCAAAGCAGGGCCACTACCCAGAAATTGAGCGAGCCGAAGATCTTGCCGAGATCCTTGACATGGAACTCGTCCTCAGGAGATTTCTCTTCGGACATCTTGCCGGCCGCCACGAGCTCTCCGTCCAGTCTGCGGTCCATGAAAGTGAATATTATGAAATTGATGAGCCCTATGAGCAGAAGCACGGTGCAGAACGCCACCGGAGCCTGTATCCCTCCTAATTTGGCGGCGATCATCGGACTTATGGAGAAAATGGCGAAGACGCCGACACGGGCGATGGCCATCTCAATGCCCATCGCGAGGGCCATTTCCTTGCCCTTGAACCACTTGGCTATGGCTTTGGACACCGTGGTCCCGGCCATTTCGCAGCCGCAGCCGAACACCATGAAGCCGAGCGAAGCCATCTTCGCGCTTCCCGGCATGGATACCCACCAGCTGTCGAGCCATGCGCAGAAAGACGTGGTCTGGAACCAGTCGCTGATGCCCACGAACTTTATGCAGGCGCCGACCAGCATCATGGAGGCGGAAAGCACTCCGGTGAAGCGCACTCCCGTCTTGTCGAGAATGATGCCGGCGAGAATCAGAAATCCGCAGACGTTAAGAATGTATTCCGCGCTCGCATAAGTGCCGAATACGTCGGGAGTCCACCCTCTCTGGCTTTCCACGAGGGACTGCAGCGGAGACATGACGTCGACGAACATATATCCGAAGAACATCATCAGGGCGATGAGGATCAAGGCCGACCATCGTGCGGCCGGGCTGTCGTTCAAGAATTTTTTTACTTTATCAACCATGGTTCGCTTTTCATTTTCATATGTTACAAGTCGCTAAAATAATAAAAAATTTTATTGAACGCCTAAATTTTCGGAAATTCATGTCCGGCTCGCGCAAAAAGATTATATTTGCCCTCCCTAACCCGCACAGGAAACAGGAAAATGTCATCCATATTGAACAACATAGACTCACCGGCCGACGTCAGAAAGCTGGACATGGCCGGACTGAAGACTCTTTGCGACGAGATACGGCACTATATCATAGAATGTTGCGCCACCAACCCCGGCCATCTCGGCTCCAGTCTCGGCGCCGTCGAGCTGATCGTGGCGCTGCATTACGTATTCAACACCCCCGATGACAAGATCATTTTCGACGTCGGGCATCAGGCATACGCCCACAAGATAATAACGGGACGCAGGGAAGCATTCAGGCTCAACCGCAGGCACGGCGGCATCAGCGGTTTCCCGCGCATGGAAGAAAGTCCGTACGACGCATTCGGGGCCGGGCATTCTTCCACGTCCATATCGGCCGCCCTCGGCTTTGCGGAGGCCGCGAAACTGCGCGGCGAAACATTCAGGACCGTGGCCGTCATAGGCGACGGAGCCCTCACGGGAGGACTTGCGTGGGAAGGGCTCAACAACGCCGGAGGCAGCAATGCGGACATTCTCATAGTACTGAACGACAACAACATCTCCATAGACGACAACATCGGGGCCGTCCACAACTATCTCCTCCGCATCACCACGGACCCGTTTTACAACAAAGTCAAACGGCATATATGGAACAGGCTCGGCGACAGGCGCCTGCGCTCGTGGATACGGAAAGGCGTCATAGACATAAAGTCCAACCTCGTCCGCAGCTATGGCGGAGCCTTGTTCGAAGCATTGGGATTCAGGTATTTCGGACCCGTCAACGGCAACGACGTGGAGCAGATGACAGAGGTGCTCGAGAGGCTCCGGAGCATAAAGGGCCCGCGCATACTGCACTGCATGACCAAAAAGGGAAAAGGCTTCGCTCCAGCCGAAGCGGATCCGACGGTATGGCATGCGCCGGGGCGCTATGATCCCGTAAGCGGAGAAAGGCCCGCCGTCAAATATGCCGCGGACCGATATCAGGACGTTTTCGGGCACGTGCTGCTCGAACTCGCGCGCATGGATCCGGCGGTGGTTGGCGTCACCCCGGCGATGGCCATGGGATGCGGCATGAACATAATGCAGAAAGAGATGCCGGACAGGGTGTTCGACGTAGGCATAGAAGAAGAGCACGCCGTGACTTTCTCGGCCGGGCTGGCCGCAGGCGGCATGAAACCGTTCTGCAACATTTATTCGTCCTTTTCACAGAGGGCGTACGACCAGATAATACACGACGTGGCCCTGCAGAACCTGCCGGTGACACTGTGCCTTGACAGGGCGGGGCTCGTGGGCGAGGACGGAGCCACCCATCACGGATGCTTCGACATGGCGGCCTACAGGAGCATTCCCAACGCCATAATAGCCTCGCCGAGAAACGAGACCGAACTCAAAAACCTGATGTACTCCGCCCTCGGCCTTTCCGGAGGGCCGTACATCATCAGATATCCGCGCGGGCTCGGCGAGGGCGACGGATGGAAGGGGCGGCCGTTCCGTACTCTGCCGTTCGGCAAGGGAGAAATGCTCGAAGACGGGACCGGCGCGGCCGTGCTGACGATAGGCCCGGTGGCCAACAGAGTGCTCGAAGCCGCCGCCAGATACAGGGAAAAATACGGGACGGGGCCGCGGATATACGACATGCGTTTCCTCAAGCCTCTCGACGAAGGGATATTGGAAGAAGCCGCCGGGCAGTTCCGGGCGGTGCTTACGGTGGAGGACGGAGCCCTCAAAGGAGGCCTGTTCGGGGCCGTCGCCGAATACATGGCGGAGCACGGACACCGGATCCGCCTGTCGGGAAAAGGAATTCCGGACCGGTTCATAGCGCAGGGCACTACTGCCGAAGAATGGCAGGACTGCGGAATGGACGGCGAATCGATTTTCGCCGAAATAGAAAAATTAATGAGTTTTTAGGGCCGTCCGATTCAAAAAATTTTGGAGAACGGAAATAATTGCATATATTTGCAATCCCTTTTGTCGAAGAGGGGAAAACATGATGCCGATGTAGCTCAGCTGGCCAGAGCACGTGATTTGTAATCTCGGGGTCGTGGGTTCGAATCCCTCCATCGGCTCAAAAAAATCCCGGCAGGGACGGGAACGACATACATACGGAAAAATTGGGGAGATACCAAAGTGGCCAACTGGGGCAGACTGTAAATCTGCTGGTTTATACCTTCGTTAGTTCGAATCTAGCTCTCCCCACTTTTTTTTAAGCGGAAGTAGCTCAGTTGGTAGAGCATCAGCCTTCCAAGCTGAGGGTCGCGAGTTCGAACCTCGTTTTCCGCTCAAAAAAAATGTAAGCCGGTGTAGCTCAGGGGTAGAGCGCATCCTTGGTAAGGATGAGGTCATGAGTTCAAATCCCATCACCGGCTCTATTTTTGTGAATAATAACACATTAATCATAATATTATGGCTAAAGAAACATTTCAAAGAACCAAACCGCACGTCAACATCGGCACCATCGGCCATGTAGACCACGGCAAGACCACTCTTACCGCCGCCATCACGAAAGTACTGGCCGAGAGGGTAGCCGGCAATGCGGACAAAGTAAAGTCCTTCGACCAGATCGACAACGCACCTGAGGAGAAGGAGCGCGGTATCACCATCAACACCGCACACGTAGAGTACGAGACCGCTGCACGCCACTATGCGCATGTGGATTGCCCCGGCCACGCCGACTACGTAAAGAACATGGTTACCGGCGCGGCCCAGATGGACGGCGCCATCCTCGTAGTGGCCGCCACCGACGGTCCGATGCCCCAGACCCGCGAGCACATACTTCTCGCCCGTCAGGTGAACGTTCCCAAGATCCTCGTCTTCATGAACAAGGTGGATCTCGTGGACGACGAGGAAATGCTCGACCTCGTGGAAATGGAAATCCGCGATCTTCTTGCATTCTACAACTTCGATGAGAACTGCCCCATCATCCGCGGTTCCGCGCTCGGCGCCCTCAACGGCGAGCCCGCGTGGGAAGACAAGGTAATGGAGCTCATGAACGCCGTCGACGAATACATTCCGCTCCCCGAGCGTCTCGTTGACCGTCCTTTCCTCATGCCTATCGAGGACATATTCTCCATCACCGGCCGCGGTACCGTAGTTACCGGCCGTGTCGAGACCGGCACCATCCACGTCAATGATCCCGTCGAACTCGTGGGCTTCACCGACGAACCCCGCAGCACCGTGGTCACCGGCGTGGAAATGTTCCGCAAGCTCCTTGAGCAGGGCGAGGCCGGCGACAACGTAGGACTTCTCCTCCGCGGCGTGGACAAGAAAGACGTCAAGAGGGGCGAGGTAGTAGCCAAGCCCGGCTCCATCACTCCTCATACCGAGTTCAAGGCTCAGATCTACGTTCTTAAGAAAGAAGAGGGCGGACGCCACACTCCTTTCCACAACCACTACCGTCCCCAGTTCTTCATCCGCACTCTCGACGTTACCGGCGAGATCATGCTTCCTGAAGGCGTAGAGATGGTTATGCCCGGCGACAACGTAGAAATCTCCGTCAAGCTCATCACCCCCGTAGCCATGAACGAAGGCCAGCAGTTCGCCATCCGCGAAGGCGGCCGTACCGTCGGTGCGGGACAGGTCATCAAGATCGTCGAGTAAGATTTCTCAATGCGATACGGCGGATTCCCCGACAGAGGGAGTCCGCCTTTACAGGGGAATAGAACAAGGGTAGTTCAGCGGTCTCCAAAACCGTCGATGTGGGTTCGAATCCTGCTTCCCCTGCAAATATCAAAGGTTACGATTTGGTAAATGTTTAACAGACCCAGGAGCCGCTTCCAATTTCCCGAGTCCATTAAAAGCAAAGATGAGAAAGTTCATTAACTATCTTAAAGAGTCTTTCAACGAACTGACCAAAAAGGTGACTTGGCCGGCATGGGACAAACTGCAGAGTTCCGCGTTGCTTGTCCTCGTGTCCACCATTATCCTCGCCGCCGTCATATTCGTGATAGATTTTGCTTTCCAGAATCTGATGGAGACTATTTACTCATTGTAATTCCTATTTCCCATGAGCGAGAAGAAATGGTATGTCCTCCGGGCTGCGGGAACCAAAGAGAAGAAGGCCGCCGAATATCTCCGCAAGGAGATTGAAAGGAACAAGGACCTTCAGGCTCTTGTGGATCAGGTACTCGTTCCGGTCAAGAAAGAAATCGTGACCAAGAACAACAAGAGGAGCGTCGTCGAAAGGCTTCAGTTCCCCGGCTATGTTCTTATACACGCCGAACTCAACGCCGAACTCGAGTATATCATCCGCAACCTGATACCCGGCATGTCAGGCTTCCTCTCGGAAAAAGTGGGAAACGGCAGCAACGACAGGAGGCCGGTTGAGATACGTGAGGACGAAGCTCTCCGCATCATAGGGGAGCAGGACAGGAACACCGAAGGGGCCCCGGACACCGAGGTCATCTTCGAGGTCGGCGAATCCGTAAAGATCACCGACGGTCCTTTCAGCGGATTCAGCGGCACCGTCGACGAAATTCTGGAAGACAGAAGCAAACTAAAGGTGATAGTGGTGATTTTCGGCAGAAAGACGCTGCTGGAACTCAGCTTTACACAAGTAACTAAAGAATAACAAATCATGGCAAAAGAAGTTACCGGATTCATTAAGCTCCAGATAAAAGGCGGAGCTGCCAATCCAGCGCCTCCGGTAGGACCGGCACTCGGTTCCAAAGGCTTGAACATCATGGACTTCTGCAAGCAGTTCAATGCCCGTACGCAAGATCTTGCAGGCAAGGTGCTGCCCGTGGTGATAACGGTCTATAGCGACAAGTCTTTCACGTTCGAAGTAAAACAGCCTCCGGTGGCGGTATCCCTCAAGGAGGCCGCAAAGATTCAGAAAGCCTCCGGCGAGCCCAACAGGAAAAAGGTCGCCTCGGTGACCTGGGATCAGGTGAAGGAAATAGCCCAGGCCAAAATGCCCGACCTGAACGCTTTCACGCTTAAGTCGGCCATGAGCATGGTGGCCGGCACGGCCAGGAGCATGGGCATCAAAGTCGAGGGCGAATTCCCTGAAAATATCTAAAATTCACATGTATCATGAGTAAATTAACCAAAAATCAGAAGGTCGCGGAAGCCAAGGTCGATTCCGTCAAGCTTTATCCGCTCGACGAGGCATGTGAACTTGTAAAGGAAGTATCCTATGCTAAATTCAACGCGTCCGTAGAACTCCATGTAAACCTCGGAGTCGACCCTCGCAAATCGAACCAGATGGTACGCGGCGTCGTCACCCTTCCCAACGGAACGGGCAAGGAGACGCGCGTCCTCGTCCTCTGCACCCCCGACAAGGAAAACGAAGCCAAGGAGGCGGGCGCCGACTACGTGGGTCTCGACGAATACATCGATAAGATCAAGGGCGGCTGGACAGACGTGGACGTGATAATCTGCACCCCTTCGGTGATGGCCAAAGTCGGCGCCATAGGCCGTATACTCGGCCCCCGCGGACTGATGCCCAATCCCAAGACGGGTACGGTGACCATGGAAATAGGCAATGCCGTCAAAGAAGTAAAGGCCGGCAAAATCGACTTCAAGGTCGACAAGACCGGCATCATACACACGGCCGTGGGCAAAGTTTCGTTCGACGCCGGCAAGATAGCCGAAAACATAAAGAGTGTCATGTCGGCTATTCTGAAGCTCAAGCCACAGGCTCTGAAAGGAACCTATCTCAAAGGCGCAAGCATCTGCGCCACCATGAGCCCGGGCATCAAGTTGGACACCAAAGCATTCACCACCGGCACTGAGAAATAAACGCAGACAGAATCATGAAGAAGGAAATAAAAGCCCAGGTAATCGAAGCTCTCGCAGCCAGGCTCGGGAGCCTGCCGAATTTCTATATTGCCGACATATCCGGACTGAATGCGGAAGACACTACCAAACTCCGCCGCGAATGCTTCGAACAGGGAATCCAGCTTACGGTGGTCAAGAACACCCTGCTCGCGAAGGCAATCGAAAAAGTCGGCAACGAGGAAATAAAGTCGCTGCTCTCCACCCTCGTGGGGAACACGGCCCTCATGTTTACGGAAACTCCCAACGGCCCGGCCAAACTGATAAAGAAATTCAACAAAGCCGGCTCCGAAAAGCCGGCCCTGAAAGCGGCCTTCGTACAGGAGTGCGCGTTCGTGGGCGCCGACAAGCTCGATGAACTCACGGCGATCAAATCCAAGGAAGAACTCATCGGAGATATCATTTCTCTGCTCCAGTCTCCTGTACGCAATGTCATATCGGCCCTCGAAAATGCGGGCGGTACCATCGCCGGACTGGTCAAGTCTCTTTCCGAGAAAGAAGACAAACAATAAAATAATAACAATAATTTTAATAAGTAACAATAATTATGGCAGATGTAAAGAAACTTGCAGAAGAGTTGGTAAACCTTTCTGTAAAAGACGTTCAGGAACTTGCGAAGGTCCTCAAGGAAGAGTATGGTATCGAGCCTGCGGCCGCCGCTGTAGCCGTTGCGGCTCCTGCCGCTGCTGAAGCCGCAGCTCCGGCTGAGAAGACCGAGTTCGACGTTATCCTCACCAGCGCCGGCCAGGCCAAGCTTCAGGTCATCAAGGCCGTGAAGGAAGCCGCCGGTCTCGGCCTCAAGGAGGCCAAGGACCTTGTGGACGGTGCTCCCAAGGCAGTCAAAGAGAAAGTATCCAAGGCCGAGGCCGAAGCTCTCAAAGCCGCCCTTGAAGAGGCAGGCGCAGAAGTCGAGATTAAATAACTCGCCTCATTCCCTTGGATGGGACAAATTCGGGTTTAGAGCCGGAATGGCTCTAAACCTTTTTTCCGTATTTGATTTTTCTCTATTTTCCACGGCAGCACAATGTCAAAAAAGACCAACAACAAACGCATAAACTTCGCAACGTCCAAAATATTGGACTATCCTGATCTTCTTGAGGTCCAGCTGAAGTCGTTCCGAGATTTCTTCCAGCTGGAGACGACCCCGGAAAGCAGAAAGAACGAAGGGTTGTATCAAGTGTTTCAGGAAATTTTCCCGATCGAAGATACGAGGAACAACTATAAGCTTGAATTCATAGACTATTTCATAGACCCGCCGCAGTACACCATCGAAGAGTGTCTGGAGAGGGGCCTTACCTACAATGTTCCCCTGAAGGCGAAACTCCGCCTGTCATGCACGGATCCGGAGCATGAAGATTTTGAAATGAAGATACAGGATGTCTATTTAGGCAACATCCCGTACATGACTCCCGCCGGCACGTTCATCATCAACGGTTCGGAAAGAATAATAGTGTCCCAGTTGCACAGGTCTCCGGGCGTGTTCTTCGACCAGAACATGCATGCAAACGGCACAAAGCTCTATTCGGCGCGCATAATCCCGTTCAAGGGCTCGTGGATAGAATTCGCGACTGACATCAACAATGTCATGTACGCATACATAGACCGGAAAAAGAAACTGCCGGTCACCACGCTGCTGAGGGCCATAGGATACAGCAGCGACAAGGAAATTCTCAATACATTCGAACTCGCCGACGAGGTGGAGGTCAACGAAGAAGTATTGAAAGCCAACATAGGACGCAAGATAGCGGCCAAGGTACTGAAAACCACAACGACCGATTTCGAGGATGAGGACACCGGAGAAATCATCCCCATAGAACGTACGGTTCCCATAATCGAGAGGGGCGCGGAACTCGACGACGACACCATCGCCATGATTCTCGACACGGACAACAAGACCGTGCTTCTCCAGAAAGACGAGGTGAATGCAAATGAATACACCATCATTTACAACACCCTCCACAAAGACACCACGAATACGGAACTCGAAGCCGTAAACTATATCTACAAGCAGCTGCGCAACTCCGAACCGCCGGACGAGGCGACGGCCAGGGACGTCATCGACAAACTGTTCTTCTCCGAAAAGAGATACGACCTCGGCGACGTGGGCAGATACCGTCTCAACAAGAAGCTCAATCTCGACATTGCACCGAAAGTAAGGGTTCTTACCAATACGGACATAATCGAGATCATAAAATATCTGATCCAGCTCATCAACTCCAAGGCGACGGTGGACGACATCGACCATCTGAGCAACCGCCGCGTGCGCACCGTGGGAGAACAGCTTGCCAACCAGTTCAGCGTCGGCCTCTCGCGCATGGCGAGAACGATACGGGAAAGGATGAACGTGCGCGACAGCGAGCAGTTCAGCCCCATCGACCTGATCAATGCAAAGACGCTTTCGTCCGTCATCAATTCATTCTTCGGGACGAGCCAGCTGTCCCAGTTCATGGACCAGACCAATCCCTTGGCCGAGATTACCCACAAGAGGCGTCTTTCGGCGCTCGGCCCCGGAGGCCTCTCAAGGGACAGGGCGGGCTTCGAAGTCAGGGACGTGCATTACACGCATTACGGAAGGCTGTGCCCGATCGAATCCCCGGAGGGCCCCAACATCGGCCTCATTTCGTCCCTCTGCGTATACGCGAAGATCAATGAACTCGGATTCATAGAAACTCCGTACCGCAAGGTGGAAGGCGGCAAGGTGGACCTTTCCGACGGCGGATGGAAATACATGAGCGCCGAAGAAGAGGAAAACAAGCTCGTTTCCCTCGCCAAGGTAAAAATGGACGATGACGGCAACATCCTCGACGACAGGATCCAGTGCCGTCTCGAAGCCGATTTCCCCGTAGTGACCAAAGAAGAGGTGAACTACATGGACGTGGCTCCCAACCAGATGGCGTCGGTGGCCGCATCCCTGATCCCGTTCCTCGAACACGACGACGCGCACAGGGCGCTCATGGGCGCCAACATGATGCGCCAGGCCGTTCCGCTTCTCAGCCCGCAGGCCCCCATCGTGGGCACGGGACTCGAGGAACGCGTCTGCATCGACTCGAGGACACAGGTCATAGCGGAGCGCAAAGGCGTCGTGACCTACGTGGACGCCAACGAAATCCATGTCAAATACGACCGCACCGAGGATGAAAGGTTCGTATCCTTCGCCCCTGAGGAAACGGTATACAATCTGCCCATATTCCGCAGGACCAACCAGAGCACGACCATAATGCTGAAGCCTATCGTCCGCAAGGGCGACAAGGTGGAAAAAGGACAGGTGCTCACCGAAGGCTACGCCACCCAGGACGGCGAGCTCGCTCTCGGAAGGAACCTTATGGTGGCCTTCATGCCGTGGAAGGGCTACAACTATGAGGACGCCATCGTACTTTCCGAAGAAATGGTCAAGTGGGACGTCCTGACCTCCGTGCACGTGGATGAATATCTCACGGAAGTGCGTGAGACCAAGCGCGGCATGGAAGAGCTTACCCCGGACATCCCCAATGTGAGCGAAGACGCCACCAAGGACCTCGGCAACGACGGCATAATCCGCATAGGAGCCCACGTCGAGCCCGGCGACATAATGATAGGCAAGATCACGCCTAAAGGCGAAAGCGACCCGTCTCCGGAGGAGAAACTCCTCAAGGCCATATTCGGCGACAAGGCGGGCGACGTCAAGGACGCCTCGCTCAAAGCCAATCCTTCGCTTAGCGGCACGGTCATAAAGACTGCCCTTTATGCCAAGACCGTCACGAAGGAAAGCAACAGGAAAAATGCCAAGGCGGACCAGAAAGCCAGAATAGAGATCAAGCAGGATGAATTCGCCAAGAGCGCCGAAAGGCTGCGCACCAATTTCCTCAGCAAGCTCATAACCCTCGTGGAGGGCAGGAAGAGCGCGGGAATCAGCGACCTCTACGGCGTGGAAATCATACCCAAGGGCAAGGCGTTCACTATGGAGGCGCTGCAGAACATCGACTACGCCAACGTCAACTCCAACAAGTGGACCAACGACAAGAACACCAACGCCCTCGTCCGCGATCTCATCAACAACTACTGCATCACATACAAGGAAGCCGAAACCCGCAACAAACGGGAACTCGACAAGATAAAGGTAGGAGACGAACTTCCCAACGGCGTGATGCGGCTCGCCAAGGTCTACATCGCCAAGAAGAGGAAAATCACCGTGGGCGACAAGATGGCCGGACGCCACGGCAACAAGGGCATCGTCGCCAAGATCGTGCGCCAGGAAGACATGCCGTTCCTTGAGGACGGCACTCCGGTGGACATAGTGCTCAACCCCCTCGGCGTGCCTTCGCGAATGAACCTCGGCCAGATCTACGAAACCGTGCTCGGCTGGGCCGGTTCCAAGCTCGGGCTCAAGTTCTCCACACCCATATTCGACGGTGCGAGCATCGACGAGATCTGTTCCTATACCGACAAGGCGGGTGTTCCCAGATTCGGCAAGACGCACCTGAGAGACGGCGGCACCGGCGACTGGTTCGACCAGCCGGCCACCGTAGGCGTAATCTACATGATCAAGCTGGGCCACATGGTGGACGACAAGATGCATGCCCGCTCGATCGGTCCGTACTCCCTCATCACTCAGCAGCCTCTGGGCGGAAAGGCCCAGTTCGGAGGGCAGCGTTTCGGAGAGATGGAGGTATGGGCGCTCGAAGCGTTCGGCGCGGCCAATGCCCTGCAGGAGATACTGACGGTCAAGTCCGACGACGTGACGGGAAGGTCCAAGACCTACGAAGCCATCGTCAAGGGCGACCCCATGCCGCCGGCAGGCATTCCGGAATCCCTCAACGTGCTCCTGCACGAACTCAGGGGCCTGGGCCTCAAAGTAAATCTGGAATAACAATTTTGATTACAGAAGAATATGCCTAACTACAATAAAGAGAACAAGGTCAAGAGCAATTTCCAGAAAATCAGCATTTCGCTCGCTTCACCGGAGGACATCACGGCGAGGTCCTGCGGCGAAGTCCTGAAGCCGGAAACGGTGAACTACAGGACTTACAAGCCTGAGAGGGACGGCCTTTTCTGCGAAAAGATATTCGGCCCCACCAAGGACTACGAATGCTATTGCGGCAAATACAAACGAATCCGCTACCGCGGAATCGTTTGCGACAGGTGCGGAGTGGAAGTCACCGAGAAGAAAGTCCGCAGGGAAAGGATGGGCCACATAGAGCTCACCGTCCCCGTGGCCCACATCTGGTATTTCAAATCCGCTCCCAACAAAATATCCGCCTTGCTCGGAATACCTGCGAAGAGCCTTGAGAGCGTCATATATTACGAAAAATATATCGTGATCAATCCCGGGGAGAGCGGCTACAGGAAACTCGACCTGATACCGGAAGAAGAATACCTGAACGTGCTCGAAAGATTCCCCGACAACGACAGGGAGGAAGATTACGTCATCTCTCCGGAGAACCCCGACACCAGGGTGCGCAATCCCAAGAAATTCGTAGCCAAGATGGGCGCGGACGGCATCTATGACCTTCTCAAGGAAATAGACGTCGACAAGCTCGGAAAGGATCTCCGTCTTGCGCTGAAGGACGAAAAGTCGCAGCAGCGCAAAGCCGACCTGCTCAAAAGGCTCGGCGTGGTGAAGTGGTTCCAGGAGTCCAAGGGAGTGAACCGTCCCGAATGGATGATCATGAAAGTGATTCCGGTGATTCCTCCGGACCTGAGGCCGCTCGTGCCGCTTGACGGCGGCAGGTTCGCCACTTCCGACCTCAACGACCTCTACCGCAGGGTCATCATCCGCAACAACAGGCTCAAGAAGCTCATCGAGATACATGCCCCCGAGGTCATCCTCCGCAACGAAAAACGTATGCTTCAGGAGGCCGTGGATTCGCTGTTCGACAACTCCAAGAAATCGAGCGCGGTGAAAAGCGAATCCAACAGGGCGCTCAAATCATTGTCGGACAGCCTGAAAGGAAAACAGGGACGCTTCCGTCAGAACCTGCTCGGAAAACGCGTCGACTACTCCGCCCGCTCCGTCATCGTAGTGGGTCCGGAGCTCAACATGCACGAATGCGGCCTGCCCAAATTCATGGCGGCGGAGCTCTACAAGCCCTTCGTCATCCGCAAGCTCATCGAGCGCGGCATCGTGAAGACCGTAAAAAGCGCCAAAAAGATTGTAGACCGCCGCGATCCCGTCATCTGGGACATACTTGAAAATGTCATGAAAGGCCATCCGGTGCTTCTGAACCGTGCGCCGACACTTCACCGTCTCGGCATCCAGGCCTTCCAGCCCAGAATGATAGAAGGCAAGGCCATCCAGCTGCATCCGCTCGCATGTACTGCGTTCAACGCCGACTTCGACGGCGACCAGATGGCGGTGCACCTTCCGCTCGGCAATGCGGCCATAATGGAAGCGCAGCTGCTGATGCTCGGTTCCCAGAACATACTGAACCCCGCAAACGGCTCCCCTATCACCGTTCCTTCGCAGGACATGGTGCTGGGCCTTTACTATATAACCAAGGCAAGGGCCGGCGCACGCGGGGAAGGCCTCAAATTCTACGGACCTGAGGAAGTCATCATCGCATACGACGAAAAAATCGTGGACATGCACGCCCTGATCCAGGTGCGCATGCCCGTGGACAAATCCGATCCGGGCAAAGGCTACGCCATGGTGGAAACGACTCCGGGCCGCATCATCGTGAACCAATACGTTCCCGACGAGGTTCCTTTCGTGAACGAAGTCCTCGGCAAGAAGGCGCTCCGCAAAATCATCACGAGCGTCATCAAGAACACCGGCGTCACGCGCACAGCGCAATTCCTCGACGACATCAAGAACCTCGGCTACGAGCAGGCGTTCAGGGCGGGCATATCGTTCAATCTCGGCGACGTCCTGATCCCAGGAGAAAAGAAGCAGCTCATCGACGAGGGCTACACCCAGGTGGAAGACATCAAGAACAACTACGCGATGGGCTTCATCACCAACAACGAGAGGTACAACAAGGTCATCGACCTCTGGACTTCGATAGACAACAAGCTCACCGGCATAGTGGAAAACCAGATTTCCGCCGACCAGCAGGGATTCAACCCCGTCTACATGATGCTGGATTCCGGAGCGCGCGGTTCAACCCAGCAGATCAAGCAGCTGTGCGGAATGCGCGGGCTTATGGCCAAGCCGCAGAAATCCGGAGCTTCCGGCGCCGAAATCATAGAAAACCCCATCGTGTCCAACCTTAAGGAGGGCATGACGGTGCTCGAGTATTTCATCTCCACGCACGGCGCCCGCAAGGGTCTGGCGGATACGGCGCTCAAGACGGCCGACGCAGGATACCTCACCAGGCGTCTCGTGGACGTTTCCCATGACGTCATCATCACTGAAGAAGACTGCGGCACCCTCAGAGGTCTCATAGCCACCGCAATAAAGAACAAGGACGAAGTCGTGGAATCTCTCGGCGAAAGGCTGCTCGGACGCACCTCCGTGCATGACATATTCAACCCTCTCACCGGAGAGCTGATAATCCGCGCCGGAGAGGAGATAAAGGAAGACGTCGCCAATCTGATCGACACCCTTCCCATCGAACAGGTGGAAATCCGTTCGGTGCTCACCTGCGAATCCCGCAAGGGCGTCTGCGCAAAATGCTACGGACGCAACCTCGCCACGAGCAGGATGGTGGAGAAAGGCGAAGTAGTGGGCGTGATAGCGGCGCAGTCCATAGGCGAGCCGGGCACCCAGCTTACGCTCCGTACCTTCCACGTGGGAGGTACCGCATCGAGCGCGGCGGCCGATTCGTCCATCGAATCCAAGTACGACGGCAAGCTGGCGTACACCGAGCTGAGAACCATCAAGAGGCTCCGCGAGGACGGCACCTCCGAAGAAGTGGCGGTCAGCCGCATGACGGAAGTGCGCATCATCGATGAAAACACCGGCATCACCTACTCCCAGTACAATGTGCCCTACGGCTCCGTACTCTACAAAAAAGACGGCCAGACGGTGCACAAGGGGGATCTCATCTGCGAATGGGACGCCTACAACGCCACCACCATCGTGGAGAAAGGCGGCAAGGTAAGCTTCAGGAACATGATAGAGGGCTCCACCTTCCGCGAAGAATCTTCCGATGAATATTCCAACAACAGGGACAAAGTCATCATCGAAACGAGGGACAAGAACAAGGCCCCTTCGATCATCATCACCGGCGCGGACGGAGAGATCGCATACGACCTGCCCGTAGACGCCCACGTGATGGTGAACGACGGCGACGAAGTCAAGGTCGGTGACGTCATCATCAAGATACCGCGCGCGATAGGCAAATCCAGCGATATCACCGGAGGCCTGCCGAGGGTTACGGAACTCTTCGAGGCACGTACCCCCTCAAATCCCGCCGTCATCTCCGAAATCAACGGAGAAGTCTCCATGGGCGAGATCAAGCGGGGCAACCGCAAAATTACCATTACCGGTAAGAACGGCAAATCGAAGACTTACGACGTTCCCATCACCAAACAGATACTCGTACAGCAGAACGACTACGTGAGGGCCGGAACGAGACTATCCGACGGAGGCATCTCCCCCACCGACATCCTCAACACGCTCGGCCCCGTCAAGGCCGAAGAATACATAGTGAACGAAATCCAGGCCGTATATCGTCTGCAGGGCGTGAAGATCAATGACAAGCATTTCGAAATCATCGTCCGCCAGATGATGCGCAAGGTCCAGATACATGACCCCGGCGACACGGGCTTCCTGCAGGAAGAACTTGTCGACAAATGGGATTTCATGGACACCAACGACAAGATTTTCGGCAAATACTATGTAGAGGACGCAGGAGATTCGCACAGATTCGAAAGCGGAGACATAATCAACGCCAGGGATCTCAGAAGCGAGAACTCATCCCTCGAAAGGCAGGGGCTCAAGCTGATAACGGCACGGGAAGCCAGGCCAGCCACGGCAAGCCAGGTGCTCCAGGGCATCACTCGCGCGGCGCTCAAGACGGGCAGCTTCATTTCCGCCGCCTCATTCCAGGAGACCACGAAAGTGCTCAGCGAAGCGGCCATACGCGCCCGCGTCGACCATCTCGAAGGTCTGAAGGAGAACGTCATCTGCGGCCACCTCATCCCTGCCGGTACGGGCCTGAAACAATATCAGGACATCACCGTAGCGCGCACCGATGAACTTGAAAGCACACTAAACGATCTTTAGCCGACATTATGATACTATGACGGCGCTGCGGTCTTTCCACAGCGCCGTCTTTTTTTTACCTTTCAATGAATGACCCGGACGTCATCCGACATGCCGGAGGAATGCCTCGACGGTGTTTTCCATGAGACAGGCTATCGTCATCGGCCCGACGCCTCCCGGCACCGGAGTGACGTATGCAGCCTTGCGGGATACCGATTCGAAATCGACGTCCCCGCACAGCTTGCCTTCCGCGTTCCTGTTCATGCCTACGTCTATCACCACGGCCCCTTCCGGCACCATGTCACCCGTAAGGAGCCCGGCACGCCCTGCGGCGCATATTATTATGTCGGCCTGACGCGTGATGGACGGCAGGTCCGCGGTGCGGGTATGGCAGATGGTGACAGTGGCATTCGCGTCGAGAAGCAGCTTGGACACCGGCAGACCTACTATGTTGCTGCGGCCTATCACCACGGCCCTTTTGCCTTTCGGATCCACGCCGGCCTCCTCAAGCAGGCGCATTATGCCCTTGGGAGTGCACGGCAGCATGCACGGCGCTTTCTGCCACAGGGCGGCCACGTTCAGAGGATGGAAGCCGTCCACGTCCTTGTCCTTCCTTATGGCGCTTATTATGACGTTCTTGTCGATATGGGCCGGCAGAGGCAGCTGCACCAGGATGCCGTCCACCTCCCCGTCCGAATTCAGCCTTGATATTTCCTCGCTCAGCACGGACTGTTCCACATCTTCGGGAAACCGCAGGGTGATGTTTCTGATCCCCACTTCCGTGCAGGCCCTTTCCTTGTTGCGCACATATATGAGGCTGCCCGGATCCTCCCCCACCAAAATCACCGCAAGGCAAGGACGCCTCCCATAGGCATCCGCATATCCGCGCACCTTTTCCGCAAGTCCGGCCTTGATGCGGTCGGACAGGTTTTTCCCGCTTAAAATCATATGTCAAACCTTTGTCGTAGGAGGTACAAAGATAAAAAACATTATCTTAAATTTTGAATGGCAGAATTATTTTCATATTTTGCAGGATATTTCATTCAGAAGAAGCATGAGGGAACTCTTTCTAACGAACACGCTTTCAAGGACGAAAGAACCGTTCAGGCCCGTCACTCCGGGACACGTCGGCATGTATGTATGCGGCCCCACGGTGTACGGCGAAGCACACCTCGGACACGCACGCCCCGGAGTCACGTACGACGTGCTGTTCAGGCTGCTGAGGCATCTCGGCTACCGGGTGCGGTATGTGCGCAACATAACCGACGTAGGGCATCTGGAATATGATTCGGACGACGGCGAGGACAAGATAACGAAGAAGGCCAAAATAGAGAACCTCGAACCCATGGAGGTCGTGCAGACATATACCGAAAAGTACCACGAAGCCATGAGGATGCTCAACTGCGTTCCGCCGTCCATAGAGCCGCGCGCCTCCGGGCACATCCCCGAACAGATAGAAATGGTGCAGAAGATACTTGATGCCGGATACGCATACGTAAGCAACGGCTCAGTATATTTCGACGTGGAAAAATACGACCGGGACTTCCACTACGGAATATTGTCGGGGCGCAGCATAGAGGCTACCCTCGAAGGCACCCGCAGCCTTGACGGGCAGGGCGACAAGAGGGCCCCGTATGATTTCGCGCTGTGGAAAAAAGCCGGGCCGGAACATATAATGCGATGGAATTCGCCGTGGGGGAAAGGCTTTCCGGGCTGGCATCTGGAATGCTCGGTAATGGGAGAAAAATATCTCGGACGCGAATTCGACATACACGGCGGAGGCATGGATCTGACGTTCCCGCACCATGAATGCGAAATAGCCCAGAACGAGACAAGCCGCGGCACAGCCGGCGTGCGCTATTGGATCCACAACAACATGGTCACCATCAACGGCAAGAAGATGGGAAAGTCGCTCGGCAATTTCATCACCCTGCCGGAACTGTTCTCCGGCAAGCATGAAGCCCTCGACAGGCCCTACTCCCCCATGGCCGTACGGTTCTTCATCCTGCAGGCCCATTACAGAAGCACTCTCGATTTCAGCAACGAGGCGCTTCAGGCCGCGGAAAAGGGCTACAAAAGAATAATGCAGACGGCAAGACGGCTCCGTGAGATGGCCGGGGCGGCGGGAGTCGTGTCGCCTGTCAGGGGGACGGAAGGCAATCCGGCCTGGAAAATGGTCTACGGGGAACTTTCCGCCCATACCGCCGACGACGGATGCAAGGCGGAGAACGAAGAGGTGAGAGAAATCTATGCCAAAACGTACGAAGCCCTCTGTGACGACATGAACACTCCGGTGGCGCTGTCCCGCCTGTTCGACGCCGTGCGCATAATAAATTCGGCGAAAGAAAACCCCGGACTCCTTTCCGCAGTTGACATCGAAGTCCTGCTGACCCTGTTCGATGACGTCGTGTACGGAGTGCTCGGCCTCAGGGACGAAGAATACGGAGGCGGAACAGGGCAGGAAAAAACCGAGAAAGCCCTTGCCGAAGTCATGGATGTGGTGCTCGGCATCCGGAAGCGCGCCCGCGAAGCCGGGGACTGGAGCGAAAGCGACCGCATAAGGGACGCGCTGAAAGCGGCGGGGATAACCGTAAAGGACAGCAAGAACGGCTCCGAATGGAGTCTTGACCAATCATAAAGACGCCATGAAACTGATATCGTGGAACGTAAACGGCCTGCGCGCATGTCTCGGCAAAGGATTCAGCGAGATCTTTGCCTCTTTCGACGCCGATTTCGTCTGTCTGCAGGAAACAAAACTTCAAGAAGGAATCCTTGACCTGCGGTTCGACGGCTACCGCTCGTTCTGGAACTATGCCGACAAAAAAGGATATTCGGGCACGGCCATATATTGCCGGGAGGAGCCTCTGTCCGTCCTATACGGCATAGGCGTGGACGAACACGACCATGAAGGAAGGACGGTGACGATAGAACTGCCGGAATTCTATCTCGTGTGCGTCTACGTCCCCAATTCGCAGGACGGGCTAAGGCGGCTGGGCTACCGCATGGAGTGGGACGATGCTTTCCGCAATTTCCTGACTTCCCTGAGGGACGGCCGCGACGGGCATGCGGCGAAACCGGTGGCCGTTTGCGGGGACTTCAACGTGGCGCATCAAGAAATCGATCTCAAGAACCCGGCCGCAAACCGCAGGAACGCGGGGTTCTCGGATGAGGAAAGGATGAAATTCACCGAACTTCTCAATGCGGGCTTCACCGACACGTTCCGTTTACTGCATCCGGATCTCGTCAAATATTCGTGGTGGTCATACAGATCCAACGCCCGTGCAAGCGACACCGGATGGCGCATCGACTATTTTCTCACGTCCGAAGGGCTGAAAGACAAGATTGCCGGGGCGGAGATACTCGGCGACATACTCGGCTCGGACCATTGCCCGGTGGAGCTCAGCCTCTCTTTTTGAAAGTTTCCAAACAATACGACACGCCTCCGCAGACAATCTGCGTTATGGCCTGGGATTCGTGCGACAGCGTGGCGAATATGAGCCCGAGGCTGAACGGCACTCCATACACGGCCGACAAGGCGCCGGCGACGACAAAATGAAAGGCTCCGAAACCTCCCGGCACGGGTATCACGGAACTGAGGGCTCCCGCTATCATGAGAAAGAGGGCGTCCAGCATGTCCAGATCCGACAGCCTGCCCGCAAGCGCCTGCATTTCCGGGCTGAGGAAAGACAGGTCCATGCCCTGCACGGCCCATATTATGGAAGCGCTCATGATCCAATATGTGCACCACACGGCCAGCGTACAAAGCAGAAATTTCCAGAAGCCCGACATCCTGAGATGGCTGACGAAGCCTGTCCAAACACCTGAGACGACGTCGCATACCTTGCCGCAGAACCGGCTGCGGGTCCTGTATTTCCGGAGCAGGAACACTGCCGCCGCCACCGCCGCTATTATGATCACGGGCACCCACCACAGATCGGCATGGTCCATGACCCCGGACATGAGACCGTTCTGGAAATAGTCCCCGTACCGTTTCCACATGAGCGTCACTATAAGGAACGTCAGCACTATCACCATCAGCATGTCCCACATCCTGTCGGCCACCACGGTCCCGAACACTTTGTCGAACGACGCCTTTCTGCGCCCGTCCGGACCGACGGATGAATTTCTCGCGATGAATCCGCAGCGCACCAATTCCCCGACACGGGGCAGGGCGAGATTTACGATATAGCTCACGTTCACGGCATTGAACGAACTCATGACAGTGGTTCCCGGATCTATTGGCAGCAGCATCATGCGCCAGCGCAGAGCACGGAAGAAAAAGCTGAGCACGCCTACGAGCATCGAAAGAAGCACGAACTCCATGCGGCAGGCCTTAAGGCACGACGCGAACTCCTTCCAGTCTATCCCCCTGAAAGAAAAATAAAGCAGCAGCACCGCCACAATCAGGGAAATCAGATATTTTATCAATCCTTTAAGCCGCATGCGAGTAATGCCCGTATTCGTAATGAGCCTGCAAATTTACATGAAAAACGGCATTTCATCATATTTTTATTTAACTTTGTACGGAAAACGGCCCTGCGCCGCACTAAAAACGGAATCAAATGAAATCAATCCTCGGCATCGGAAACGCCCTGACGGACATTCTCGCCATCCTTCCCGACGACACTTTTCTGCACAAATACCACCTTCCGAAAGGCAGCATGCAGCACGTGGACATGGAAACCGGAGACAAGATATGGCAGACGCTGAAGCAGGAGGTAGGGGTCCGCTACGTGGCCGGCGGTTCCGCGGCCAACACGATCGCCTGCACTTCCATTTTCGGAATGCCGTCCGGCTTCATAGGCAAGATAGGCGACGATGAGCTCGGACATCTTTTCAAGAGCGACCAGCAGCAGTACGGGGTGAACACGCGCCTGCTGAAAGGGAAAAGCTCGTCGGGACGCTCCATGGTGTTCATTACCGGGGCCAACGCCGAAAGGACTTTCGCCGTGTATCTCGGAGCCGCGCTCGAACTTGTTCCCGAAGACCTAAAGCCCGAATATTTCGAAGGCTACGACTATTTCCATATAGAGGGTTATCTCGTACAGAACCAGGCCCTCATCCGCACGGCGGTCCAGATGGCCAAGGAAGCCGGATGCATAATCTCCATAGACATGGCTTCATACAATGTGGTGGAGTCCAACGACGCATTCCTGCACGACATAGTGGACAAATACGTGGACATAGTCTTCGCAAACGAGACGGAATCCTATGCCTTCACCAAGCTTGAGCCGCGCGAGGCCATAGACGAGATCGCAAGGCACTGCAAGATAGCCGTAGTGAAGATAGGCAAGAACGGCTCCATGGTAAAAAGCGGCGACGAATACCATTTCATAGAGCCGTGGCCGGCCTCCCCGATCGACGCCACCGGCGCCGGGGACACCTACGCGGCCGGATTCCTGTTCGCCCATTCGCTCGGCATGCCGCTCAGGGTATGCGGGGAAACGGGCTCCATCATAGCGGCCAAGGTGGTCGAGGTGGTGGGCACCAAGATAGACATCCCGCGCTGGAAAGCCGCCAAGCAGGATATCCGCAGGCTCATTGCGGAATATGCCCCCGACGCCGCATGCTGAGCCTTCTGAAAAACATATTCAGAAAAAGGTGTCTGAAACGCGAAAAAAGTTCATCGCGCACGGGCATCGTCCCTCCGGAGAGCATCGATTCGGCGGTGGTGCTGCTGGACGGGGACGGCGACGGACTGCAGGAATGCACGGAAGCCGTTTCGGATTTCTTCAAAGAATACGGCATCCGCGGCAGGATAATCCTTCTCGACCTGAAATCTTCCCGTAAAGACGGCGAAGCGTTCGACGGGACCACCGTGACGTCCGATGACGTGAACTGGTACGGCAGGCCCTCCGCGGCCGTGACCGGACAGACGGAGCCGGACGGCAGGGGCCTGCTCCTCTCGCTCACCGACAGCCGCTCATTCACGGCCGAATATCTCGCCAAATGTTCCGGAGCCATATTCAAAATAGGCCGCAGGCAGCTGCCAGGCGACACGTTCGACCTCGTCATAAAGGAAAACGGAGAAACGCGGGCCTCTCAGGCGGAAATATTCCGCGAAATATTGTCAATGTTAAAAAAGATAAAGGCATGTCGATAAAAAACAACGTGGGCGTCGCCCTCAAAGGATTCGGAATGGGAGCCGCCAACGTGGTGCCCGGAGTGTCGGGAGGCACGATAGCCCTGCTCTGCGGAATATTCGGCGAACTCATAGACTCGCTCAACGCATTCATAACCCCCTCGACGTGGAAAACGCTTTTCAGAGGCGATTTCCGGGGATTCCTCGACAAAATCCACGGGAAATTCCTGTTCTGGCTCTTCATCGGCATCCTCCTGAGCGTATTCACACTCGCCAAGCTCGTCACCTGGACGCTGCGCCTCTATCCCGTACAGACATGGGCCTTCTTCTTCGGACTGATAGCCGCATCCGCGCTATGCATGCTCAGGGACATCCGCGGGTGGCAGGCGAAAGACATCCTCTTTACCGTGGCCGGCATCGCGCTCGGACTTCTGACAAGCACTCTCTCCCCCGCCGAAACGCCCGACTCCATGTGGTTCATAGCATTGTGCGGAGCCATAGCCGTATGCACGATGATTCTCCCCGGCATATCAGGCAGCTTCATCCTCGTCATCCTCGGAAAATACGACTTCATAATGCAGGCGGTCGGTTCCATGGACATTCCCGTCATCTGTGTATTCGCCGCGGGAGCCGTCGCCGGAATATTGGCTTTCTCCAAATTTCTCCATTGGCTCCTCGCCCGCTTCGAACGCCAGACCATGCTGATTCTCATAGGCTTCGTCATCGGCACCCTCGTCAAGGTATGGCCATGGAGCGACATGGCTGCGGTAAGCGCCGCCAACAACCTGACGGCCACGCCCGGAGCGATGCACATACCTGCCGCGATAATCTGCGCCGTCGCGGGCGCCGCCTTCGTCCTCATCCTCGAGCTGCGTTCAGGGAAAAAGGCCTGACAATTTCTTTCCGCGATTTGTTTGCAAAAAGATATTTTTTGTATAATTTTGCAGCGTACTATTAAACTAATACACATACAATGCTTATCGAACTCAAGGATCTGAACAAGACCTATGACAACGGACAGCCTCTGCACGTGCTCAAGGGAATAAATCTCAGCATCGACCGTGGAGAGTTCGTCTCGATAATGGGCGCGTCCGGATCCGGCAAATCGACTCTGCTGAACATTCTGGGCATGCTCGACAACTACGACTGCGGAGAATACCGTCTCGCGGGCAGGCTGATAAAGGATCTGAGCGAAAAGACGGCGGCTGACTACCGCAACCGCATGATAGGATTCATTTTCCAGTCATACAACCTCATCGGGTTCAAGACGGCCGTCGAAAACGTGGAGCTGCCCCTTTTCTATCGGGGCACCGGACGTAAGGAACGGCACCGCAAAGCCATGGAATACCTTGAACGCCTCGGCCTGAAAGACTGGGCGGCGCATTATCCCAATGAGATGTCGGGCGGACAGAGGCAGCGCGTGGCCATAGCGCGGGCGCTCATCACAAAGCCCGAAATAATCCTTGCCGACGAGCCCACCGGGGCGCTCGACTCGAAGACCTCCGTTGAGATAATGTCCCTGCTGAAAGAACTCAACGCCTCCGAAAACATGACCGTGATAGTGGTGACGCACGAGAGCGGGGTAGCCAACGAAACGAACAAAATAATCCATATAAAAGATGGAGTAATAGGGGAAATAGAAGACAATTCCGCCCACGCGTCATCCCCCTTCGGCGCCGACGGCGTCATGAAATAAAAAGCCATGAGGGACATTCTCGAAGAAATATGGAGCACGATCCGGCAGAACAAGCTCAGGACCGCCCTTACCGGATTCGCGGTCGCCTGGGGGATATTCATGCTGATAGTCATGCTCGGGGCCGGCAACGGGGTGCTCAACGCGCTGAACAGCAACACCGGAATGCTCGACAACAACATGGCGATATTCAGCGGCTCCACAAGCAAGGCCTATGCAGGATACCAAAAATGGCGTTCCATAAATTTTGACACGAGAGACGTCGACGCCCTCGGAGAGGGCTACTTCGCCGAACGCGTGGACTATGTGAGCCCGTACATAGAGCAGGGCGACACGCTCGTATTCAAAGACTATTTCCTGCCCGCAAGAATGTGCGGGGTGACCCCCGAATTCAAGGACATAGACAAAATAGAGCTGACGGCCGGACGCTTCATCAATGTACCCGACATGGACGGACTGCGGAAAATGATAGTAATAGGCAGTTTTGAGGCGGAACTGCTCGCCGGGGGAAACGACGCAGGCAGTCTCATAGGCCAGAACGTAAAGATAGGTCCGTTTTCCTACAAGATTGCGGGCATCTACAAGTCCGAAGAAAACGATTACAGCGATGACGCCACGGTCTATGTGCCGTACAGCACGCTCAACGCCATTTTCGCCAAAGGCAATGACATTTCCACCATATATATTTCATTCCATGACATAGACACCGAAGAGGAAAACGATGCTTTTCAGGACAGATACCGCAGCATAGTCAACAACCACCACAACGCCGCTCCCGACGACAAAGGAACCATCTTCGTATGGAACGGCACGATAATCGGCATGCAGATGAACAAGGCCGTCCGCATCATGAACACCGCGCTGTGGATTTTGGGAATATTCACCCTCCTGAGCGGCATAGTCGGAGTATCCAACATAATGCTCATCACCGTCAAGGAGCGCACCCGCGAATTCGGCATACGCAAGTCGATAGGCGCGAGGCCCGGCGCGATACTTAAGCTCATAATCGCCGAAAGCGTCGCGATAACCGCTTTCTTCGGATACATAGGCATGGTGTGCGGACTTCTCGTAAACCATATAATGGACGTCACCATGTCGGACTCCCCTATCGACACAGGCCTCATGCAGGTGACGATGTTCGTAGATCCCACCGTGGACATCGACGTGGCCATAAAAGCCACGCTGCTGCTCATCATCGCAGGTACGCTCGCCGGCCTTATACCGGCGCGCAAAGCGGCCCGCATCAGACCGATAGAAGCACTTAAGGCGGAATAGACCATGATCAGATTCGACATAGACAGCTTGCACGAAATCAGAGAGACCCTCGGCCGCAACCGCAGCCGCACCCTGCTGACAGGATTCGGCGTGTTCTGGGGCGTCTTCATGATGCTCGTCCTCATGGGAGGCGGACAGGGGCTCAAGGCCCTGCTGACGCAGACGCTCGAAGGCTTCGCCACGAATTCGGGATATCTGGTTCCGAACAGCACGTCCAAGGCCTACAAAGGCTTTGCACGCAGCCGCCAGTGGAGCCTGACCACGGACGACATGGAAAAACTGCGCCTCTCCATTCCGGAAATAGACATAATGACGGCAAATACTCGCATAAGGGCCACGGCCGTGTATGAAGACAAAAAATATTATTGCGACGGGAAAGGAGTATATCCCGAATATATATACATGGAACCTCCCGTCATCAAATACGGCAGATATATAAATGAGGTGGACATGCGGCAGGAACGCAAGGTATGCGTCATCGGGGAGCGCGTATACAAAACGCTGTTTCCCGAAGGAGGAGACCCCTGCGGACGCTTCATCGAGATGAACGGCATCTATTATCGGATCGTCGGCCTGAACGTGAGCAACGGAAACGTAGGAGTCAACGGATGGACGCCCAATTCGGTGGTCATACCCATGACCGTCCTCCAGAAGACATACAACCGCGGCAACACGGTGGACATGATATGCATGACGGCAAAACCGGGCTGCAAGATAAAGGAAATCCTCAGAAAGGCGAGGACGATACTGGCAAAGGAGCACACCTTCGACCCGGAGGACAAAAAGGCCCTTTTCGAAGTGAACGCCGAAGAGATGTTCAGCATCGTCGACAAGCTCTTCAAGGGAGTGAACCTGCTCATCTGGCTCGTAGGATTCGGCACATTGCTCGCCGCCGCCATAGGAGTATCCAATATAATGATGGTGACGGTGAAGGAAAGGACCACCGAGATAGGCATAAGAAGGGCCATAGGGGCCACGCCCAAAATGATTCTTTCCCAGATCCTTTTCGAAAGCGCCATACTGACACTCCTTGCGGGGTTGCTCGGGATAGTGTTTTCCGTCCTCACGCTCAGCATGGCCGACATTGTAACGGCGGCGACAGGAACCGAAGGAGTGCAGTTCCAGGTTAATTTCGGGACCGCAGTCCTCATGGCAGCGATGCTCGCCGCATTGGGCATGCTCGCCGGACTGCCGCCGGCACTGAGGGCCATGAACATAAAGCCCGTGGATGCGATGCGGGATGAATAAAAGACAAAGCAAAGACAGAAATATGAAAAAAATTTCAAAGTACATCTGGACGGCTGTCGCCGTCGCCGTTTTCCTCGGGACCTTCGTATATCTGTACGACAAATCCCGTCCGAAAGAAATCGTCTACGAACAGCTTGAAGCCTCGGTGAAAGACATTTCGCGCTCCACCATAGTGACGGGACGCATCGTGCCCCGCGACGAAGTGAACATCAAGCCGCAGATAAGCGGCATCATCTCCGAACTCTACAAGGAGGCCGGCGAGCAGGTCAGCGCAGGAGAAGTCATAGCCAAAGTCAAGGTCATCCCGGAAATGAGCTCGCTGAGCTCGGCGCAGAGCCGCGTCCGGCTGTCCGAAATCAACCTCAGACAGGCACAGACGGACTTCGACAGGGAAAAATCGCTTTTCGACAAAAAACTCGTCAGCGCGGAAGAATACGACAAATACGAACAGGCGCTCGCCCAGGCCAAGGAAGAATACTCCGCGGCCAAAGACGCCCTTGAAGTGATCCGCGACGGGGTTTCGGCAAGCAACGCATCATCGAGCTCCACCCTCGTGCGCTCCACCATATCAGGGCTCATACTTGACATACCTGTGAAAGTGGGCAACTCCGTCATTCTCAGCAACACCTTCAACGACGGCACCACCATAGCCACCGTAGCGAACATGAACGACCTCATATTCGACGGCAACGTGGACGAGACCGAAGTGGGCAGACTGAGCGAAGGCACCCCGGTCATAATCTCCATAGGAGCCCTGCAGAACGTCCGTTTCGACGCACGGCTCGAATACATAGCGCCCAAGGCGACCGTAAACAACGGCGCCAACCAGTTCGAAATCAAAGCCGCCGTCACAGTGCCGGAAGGCACGAAGATACGCTCAGGCTACAGCGCCAATGCCGAAATCGTCCTCGAGAGCGCAAAGCAGGTGCTGACAGTGCCTGAAAGCGCGGTCGAATTCGCCGCTGACTCGGCATTCGTCTACAGGCTCGGCGACGACGGCACATATTCGCGCACCCCCGTCGGGACCGGCCTCAGCGACGGAGTGAACATAGAAATCACGTCCGGCCTGCAGGCGGCCGACAAAATCCGCGGAAACAGGATCATAGAAAAATGACGCCATGAAAAAATCGATCTTGATCATAATCGTCACGGCGGCGGCCGCAATGAACGCTGGAGCGCAGAATCCCTGGACATTGCAGGACTGCATCAGGTACGCTTTGGAGCACAACATAAACATCCGGCAGAGGGAAAACGCAGTGAAGCGGAGCGAAATAGAGCTTGAGACCGCGGCCGCCGGCAGGCTTCCCGCCGTATCCGCCGGAGCGTCCCAGAACGTATCGTTCGGAAGGGGCCTCACCGCCGACAACACCTACGCCAATACCAATACGGCCACGACCGGATTCAGCCTCGGCGCGGACATCAACCTTTTCAGCGGATTCAGGACCAGAAACACCATAGTCCGGAGCAGGCTCGACCTCGAAGCGGCCACTGCCGACCTCGAAAAAGCCCGCGACGACATAAGGGTCAGCATTGCGCAGGCATACGTGCAGATACTGTACGGCATGGAACTGGCCGAAACCGCCGCGAGACAGATCGACATCGACGCGCAGCACGTGGAAAGGATTTCGGAAATGGCCGCCAACGGCAAGGCGAGCGAAGTAGAGCTTTCGCAGCAGAAAGCCGCCCTCGCGCAAAGCAGGCTCACCGCCACTCAGGCGGAAAACAATCTGAAGCTCGCCCTGCTGGACCTTGCGCAGCTGCTGGAACTGCCGTCCCCCGAAGGCTTCTCGATAGTGCGCCCCGAAACGGAGACCGTCGGCACATTGCTTCCCTCGCCCGAAGAAATCTATGACGCCGCCGTAACTCTCAGGCCGTCCATAAAGGCCGAAGAAAGCCGCCTGAAAAGCAGCCAGAGCGCCATCGCCATAGCGAAATCACCGCTTTACCCGTCGCTGTCGCTTTCCGGAGGGATAGGAAGCAATTTCTACAAATCCTCGTCCATCCCTTCCGAGGCTTTCTGGGCGCAGATCAACAACAATTTCAGCCAATATATAGGGCTCAGCCTCAGCATACCCATTTTCAGCCGCTTCTCCACGCGCAACGGCATAAAAAGCGCGGAACTCTACCGCGACGACCAGAGACTCCAGCTGGAGAATGCGAAAAAAGCCCTTTACAAAGAGATACAGCAAGCCTACTACGGAGCCGTCGCGGCCCGTGACAAACTGCAAAGCAGCCGTGAGGCGGCCGTCAGCAGCGAAGCATCGTTCAAACTCGTGGAAGCCAAATACGAAAACGAAAAAGCCGGGATAACGGAATTCAACGAAGCCAAGAACCAATATCTGAAATCAGTGTCCGACCTCGCCCAGGCGCAATATGAATTCATATACTACGTGAAACTGCTGGACTTCTACAAGGGGGAAGAACTCCGTTTCTGAAAAGTCCTTGCGCGATAGTCGGGAAAATTAGCTATATTTGCAGCCGCTGGTCGAGTAGCTCAGCTGGATAGAGCAACAGCCTTCTAAGCTGTGGGTCTTGGGTTCGAATCCCAACTCGATCACATGCACAAAGAAACCGGCCTGCGAGGACCGGCTTCTTCTTTTTTATAGCCTGACGGACATCCCTATCTGAAAAACTTGCTCATCTGCTCCACGCATTTTTTCTTCTGCTCCATGTTGGGATGGACATAAAGATTCAGAGTGGTGCTTATGTCCGAATGGCCGAGAAGGACGCTCACGGTCTTATAGTCGCAATGGCTCTCTATGCAGCGCGTCGCGAAACTGTGGCGCAGGCCGTGGAACTTGATCGGCGGCATTCCCAATTTTATCATAAGGTTCTTGTAATAATTGCGGTACGTCCTCGGCTCCACGGGATGTTCGCCGTTGGTAAGGACGAAATACGAGCCGTTCACTACGCGTTTCAACGGCCGGATCATCTGCATCAGCTCTTTGGTCATGGGCACCTCCCGGATGGAATTCTTGGATTTGGGGGTATCTATCACCACTTCCGTGCGCCGGCAGGCATTGTCGAACAGGTATATGCGCTGTATGGTCTTGGAGACCCTTATGACCCCGCCGTCGACGTCAAGGTCGTTCCACGTAAGG
Organism: uncultured Bacteroidales bacterium; assembly: GCA_947588835.1. Classification (GTDB taxonomy): domain Bacteria; phylum Bacteroidota; class Bacteroidia; order Bacteroidales; family UBA932; genus Cryptobacteroides. Next base: position 60,179 of record CANPZS010000002.1, read on the forward strand.
GCGCACACCTCCCCTATCCGCAGACCCGAGCTCAGACAGATATAGATGCCGAAATTCATGCAGGTGAAATTGCTCTTAAGATAAGCCATCACCTTGCGCTGATCGGAAATATTCAGAGTCACCACGTCATGCCTCTCCCTGTCGGTTGGAAAGCGCACGTCTATGGGGTGATATTCAAGCCACTTGTTCTTGACGCCGAAGCGCAGGATCATCTTCAGCACTATAAGGATGTCCTTTACCGTCTTTTGCGACAATCCCTGCTCCAGCTTCCCAAGGACGAATTTCTGCACATCCTCCTCGGTGATGTCGGAGCTGTCCCCGAAAGCGTCAATCAAGTGTTTGTTGATCAACAGAGAGTAAGCGGCATACGTCGACCTCTTGACGTATTGCTTCTTGTCGTTCTGCCATAGAGCGACAAGTTCATTAAATGTTTTCTTGTTGTCCATAATTATTTATCTTATATAGCGCGGACAACAAGAAAAACTGAACTCCGCTAAAGCACGGCCACGGCCATCAGCGCCCTGTATTGTCTGGCAAGTGCTTCCGCGAAGGAACCGTCAGTAAACGAATCAGTGATTGTCTCCGTGCCGGCCTTGATCGTCACGGAGTCCACTCCGGCCGTCAAGGCCTTGACTTGTTCGGCGTCCGGATAGCAATATACGGTATTTTCCTGTTCCCTTTCCTGCCTGAGGACGATGTCCGTGCCGTCCGGCAGGCCGAATATTATTTCGCTCCCGAGAGGAATCTCATAACGGTCTTCAGTGCCTATCATGAAATTAAGGTCGAAATCCTCCTTCCCCGTATTTTTGTAATAAAGATAATTCAGAGCCACATTGTAAATGAAATGCTCGGCCCGGGCCACTATCGGACGGGACAGCACGGTGACGCTGCCTTTGTTGTCGGAGTAGCCGGATATGTCCTCCATGGCCACCTCGTCAGGAGGGAGAGGGGCGTCCGCAATAGCCTCCAGATGCCTTGAAACGACTTTGGAGAACTCGTCCCCGGAGAAGCTGACCTGGAAATAATCGTCCGGCCCGAAGCCCGTCACGACGTCTATGGCGGTCGCTCCGGAAGCCATGTCCTTCACGTCCTGCTCCTCGAATATATATCGGGCCGGATTGCGGTAGACGCGTCCTTTGGCCGTCTCGAAGGAGCGGCGCTCACCGCCCTCCCCCATCTGTTCGCCGCGCACTATCCTGCCGCCGGACAGGGTGACGCCGATTTTCACTCCCTTGGGAATGCTGCGGTACTGCGAGTCCTCGAAATCGAAATGCATCAGACATGCGGAACTGCCGTCCGGGAAAATCACCGATTCGAGCCTGAGCCAGAACGGATGCCCGCCGGCATCGACGAATTCCGGTTCCGTTGCTATGTGGGTAATGCCTTCATATTTATAGCTTGCGCGCAGCGTATAGTCCCGTGCGGCAAGGCAGGTACTTGCCAAAAGTGACAAAATTACCGGAAGAATGCGAAAATTTTTCATATTTCATATTTTTCTATGCACAAATATAACAAATCCCCGCCGAAAAATAATTATCTTTATCGTCTCAAATAAAACGTTTGAAAACATGTACCAATACAGGAAGTTCGGGAACAAATATGTCCTGAGCATCGAAAACCACAATGAGATATCCGCCGCCCTCACGGCATTCTGCGAAGAAAGGCGCATCCACTCGGGAGCCGTGTACGGCATAGGGGCCGTGAACGAGGCCACGTTCCGTTTTCTCGACCCGGGCACCAAAAAATACGTAGACAAGACTTTCAACGGGCAGATGGAGATAACCTGCCTCACGGGCAACATCTCCGAAAAGGACGGAAAGGTATATCTGCACATACACGTGACCGCAAGCCGGGAGGACTACGCCTGCATAGGGGGACATCTTCTCTGCGCCACCGTCAACGGGGCCTGCGAACTCGTGGTGGAACAGTTCGACGGCAGCGTCGGCAGACGTTTCGACGAGGAGACGGGGCTCAACCTGTACGAATTCTGATAAAAAACGAGATATGACATTGACAATGACAATCGAGCTGCTGATAGTCCTGGCAGCTCTTTACGTCGGTTCCCGCTACGGCAGCCTGGCGCTCGGCGCCATTTCCGGCATCGGCCTGGCGATCCTCGTGTTCGGCTTCGGGCTCAAGCCCGGAACGCCGCCCACCGACGTCATATACATCATCATCGCCGCCGTTACATGCGCAGGCACTCTCCAGGCCTCCGGAGGCATGGACTGGATGATACAGATAGCCGAAAAGATGCTGCGGAAACATCCGGACCACATAACATTCCTCGCCCCTCTCGTCACCTTCTTCCTTACGGTGCTCGTGGGCACGGGACATGTGGTCTATACGATGATGCCCATAATATGCGACATCGCGCTGAAGAAAAACATTCGTCCCGAGCGGCCGTGCGGCGTGGCGTCCATAGCCTCCCAGGTGGGCATAACCTGCTCTCCGATAGCCGCGGCGGTGGTGGCCTTCGTCACCATTTCCAACGCCAACGGCTACATGGTCTCCATTCCGCAGGTGCTCATGGTGACCATCCCGGCCTGCCTGTGCGGCATAATCCTGGCATCGGCGGCCTCCTACAGGAGAGGCAAGGACCTCGACAAAGATCCCGCGTTCCTGAAAAGAAAAGCCGATCCCGAGATGAACAGATACATGTACGGCAGCTCGGCCACCACCCTCGGAAAAGCCATCTCCAAGGAAGCCAAGGCCTCGGTATTCATTTTCCTCGGCGCCCTGCTCATCATAGTGGGATTCGCATTCTGCCAGATGATAACCGTCGAAAAGGACGGAGCGTCCGTCCCGCTCGCGACGGCGATGGGAATTCCCAAAATGAACGTGATAATTCAGATAATAATGCTCGCCGCCGCGGCCTGCAACATAATGTTCTGCAAGGCAAGCCCCAAGAAAGCCGTCGCCGGAGCCGTATGGCAGTCCGGCATGGTGGCCGTCGTGGCCATCTACGGCATCGCCTGGCTTGCGGACACCTATTTCGGCAACTACATGGACCAGATGAAGATGATGCTGGAAGGCGTGGTGTCAAGATACCCCTGGTCGATAGCCTTCGTATTCTTCTTGGTATCCGTGCTCATCAATTCGCAGGGAGCAGTCGTAGTGGCCATGCTTCCGCTCGCCTATGAGCTCGGGATATCCGGTCCGGTACTTCTCGGCGTGCTGCCGAGCGTATACGGATACTTCTTCATCCCCAACTATCCCTCCGACATCGCCACCGTCAATTTCGACCGTTCGGGCACCACGGTGATAGGCAAATATCTGCTCAACCACAGCTTCATGATGCCGGGCCTGATAAGCGTGGCGGCAAGCACCGTCATAGGCTACCTGATTACATGCGTACTGTTCCCGGGATTCTTCTCGGGATTCATACAGTAATCAGGCGCCGTATCAGAATTTATAGCGCAGCGAAAGCGCCGGCAGGAAGCCCCACAGTCCAGCACGATAGAAACTGCTTCCGCTGACGCCGAAAGAAGGCCTTATGTCCAATGAAATCTGCAGGGGGAACCAGAAGCTGTATTCTATGCCGGCCTGTCCCATTATGCCGAACGTGAAACTATTGGAGGTGACCCCGGTCACAAGGCCGGCGCCGGCGTAAATGGCCCAGTCTCCCGCATCGGTCCAATAAGGCTCGTAGAACACATGATTGTAGGTGGCGGACGCGACTACGCCGTTCCACACGGGAAATCCTATGGCGGCCTCAACGAAATCGGGGCGGCTGTTTACAAAGTGCTCATAAGAGATTTCAGCGCCGAGCACACCGCCGCCGCTGAAACGGACACCCAAAGACCTGGGCTGGGCCGACGCCATAGCGGCAAAACCGACAAGCAGCGCGGCCGTGATCAAAAACTTTTTCATTTACAAAACTCCTTTTTTATTTATTTGACCATTCCACTGAATCCCATGAAAGCCATGGCCAGTATTCCCACCGTCACGAGAGCGATGGGCACGCCCCTGAATGCCTTGGGCACGTCGCTCAATGCGAGGCGCTCGCGCATTCCGGCAAAAAGCACCATGGCAAGCCCGTATCCGAGAGAAGTGGCGAAAGCATATACGACGGCTTCGCCGAAATTGAGCATGTGCGACGGCAGGCCGAAGGTGAACTCCTTGGTCACCACCGTGATGGCCACTCCGAGAACGGCGCAGTTGGTAGTGATGAGCGGCAGGAATATGCCGAGCGCCTGATACAGGGACGGACTGATTTTCTTGAGCACGATCTCCACCATCTGCACGAGGGCCGCGATGACGAGGATGAACGCTATGGTCTGCAGGAACTCCAGCTTGAACGGCACGAGCAGATAGCTGTTGATGAGATAAGTCACCGCAGTGGCAAGGGTTATGACGAAGCATACGGCCCCGGACATGCCCGTGGCCGTGGAAAGCTTGTTCGACACCCCGAGAAACGGGCAGATGCCGAGGAACTGCGACAAAACGATATTGTTGACGAATATCGCCGATATGATTATAAGAAAGAATTCCATGACCTGCTGCTATTTGTTCTTTTTAGTGATCTTGTTGAAAAGCACCATCAGGTATCCGAGCGCGAGGAAGGCCCCCGGAGCCATCACGAAAGCGAGGATGCCGTCACCCGATATGAATTTCAGGCCGAAGACGGACCCGCTGCCGAGAATTTCGCGGACTATGCCGAGCACGGTCAGCGAACACGTGAATCCGAGCCCGACACCGATGCCGTCGAGAGCCGAATCGAGTACTCCGTTCTTGTTGGCGAAAGCCTCGGCCCTGCCGAGCACGATGCAGTTCACCACTATCAGCGGGATGAAAAGGCCCAAAGTCTCATACATGGCAGGGGTATAAGCCTGCATGAAGAACTGAAGCACGGTCACGAAAGTGGCTATGACCACGATGTAGACCGGGATGTGCACCTTGTCGGGCACGACCGGAGCGATCGCGGAAATCACTATGTTGGAAAGTACCAGCACGAACATGGTGGCAAGCCCCATGCTCAGGCCGTTGACGGCCGAAGTCGTGGTCGCAAGGGTGGGGCACATGCCCAGCAGAAGGACGAAAGTCGGATTGTCCTTTATGAAACCCTTGGTGATAAGCTGCAGTTTACTCATTGTTTACGTCCTCCTGTGCCGTTATGGATTTGAAAGCATCCACCGCATTGCTGACCGCAAGCGTATAGGCGCGGGACGTGATGGTGGAAGCCGTGATCGCGTCCACGTCCCCGCCGTCCTTCTTTACCGCAAGTGTCTTCACGGACGGATCGAAACCTTTCCACTGCTCCGTGAACGCCTTGTCGTCAGTACACTTGGCGCCGAGTCCGGGCGTCTCGCCATGGGACAGCACGGAAGTGTTGTAGACCTTCCCGTCGACGGTGATTCCCACCATCAGGGACAGAGTCCCGCCGAAGCCCGTGGCGGAAGACTCCACGGCATATCCCACCGTCTCCCCGTCCTTGGACGCGCTGTAATATCTGTATTCCTTGCCGTCCGTCTCGACTGTCGCGGCCTCCGTCTTGTCGAAAGCCGGAAGCACGAGGGCTATGGCCTTGTCGGTCTTTTCCCTGGCGGCCGCATCTATAGGTTCCTTCGTCATGGCATAGACGCCCGCAAGCACTGACGAACATATCAGGCATACGGCGGTCAGCACGATGACCATGTTTTTAAGATTGGATTTGATTGCCATTGTCAAGCCCTCCCGAATTTTTTCTGATGGCACCATCCGTTAATCAGAGGCACCGTCGAATTCATTATCAGAACAGCGAAAGAAACGCCCTCCGGATAAGGTCCGAAATATCTGATCATCATGGTGATGAACCCTATTCCGACACCGAAGATGATGCCGCCCTTGACGCTCATGGGCGAAGTGACGTAGTCGGTGGCCATGAAGCAGGCCCCGAGGATCAGGCCTCCGGTGAGCAGATTGAACAAAGGATCGGTGAACCTTTCCGGAGAAATGCCCCAGAACACGAGCGAAACAAGCGCCACCGTAGCGAAAATCGACAGCGGTATCCATGGCTTGACCACCCTGCGGACAAGCAGATACACGAAGCCCAGAAGCAGGGCCAGAGCCGAAGCCTCGCCCGCCGAGCCGCCTATGTTGGCGAACAGCATGGAGGAATAGTCATATCCTCCGGCGCTTATCAGCTCCTGCACCGTGGAATTCTGCATGAGGCCTTCCTTTATGGCTCCGAGAGGTGTAGCCCCCGTGACCGCGTCGGCTCCGAAAAGTCCGCGCGGCTGCTCCCAATGCGTCATATAAGTGGGGAACGACACGAGCAGGAACACACGGCCCACGAGAGCCGGATTGAACAGGTTCTGTCCGAGGCCTCCGAAAGTCATCTTCGCCACTCCCACCGCGGCCACGGCGCCTATGAGCACAATCCACCAAGGCGTCGTATAAGGCACGTTGAGCGCAAGCAGGATACCCGTGACCACCGCGGACAGGTCCCCGACGGTGGTGGGTTTCTTAAGCATATATACAGTGATGAAGTGCTCCAGCAGCAGGCATGCGCCTACGCTTACGCCGAGCACGAGCAATTCCTTCCAGCCGTAAAAGACGACCGATACGAGCACGGCCGGCACCAACGCTATCACCACGTCCAGCATGATAGACCTCGTGGAATTCCCGCCGTGAATATGGGGTGAAGGAGAAACGAGTAATCTTTCCATATTATTTTCTCGATTTTATCATTCGTAAAACGTCTCCCTTTGCTATCCTGATGACGTCCAGCAGCGGGATATTGGCAGGGCAGGTGTACAGGCAGCATCCGCATTCGATGCAGTCCTGGACGGCGTTCTTTTCAAGTTCGTCGAGCCTGTCTCCGGCACGGGCCAGACGGTTGAGCAGGAAGGGTTCCAGCCCCATAGGACAGGCGTCGGCGCATTTGCCGCAGCTTATGCAGGCCGATTCCTTGCCGCGCCTGGTCTGTCTTTCCGTCAGGAAAAGAAGGGCTCCGGTGCCCTTGAGGGTGGCGGCGTCGAGGTTGGCCACGGCGCGTCCCATCATGGGGCCGCCGCTGATGACCTTTGCCGCACTTTCCGGCACTCCGCCGAGATAATCGATTATATAAGAAAGAGGAGTGCCCACGCGCACGAGAAGATTGGCCTGTCTGGGGAAACATTCTCCCGTCACGGTGACGGAATTGTCGATAAGGGGCTTGTTCTTCTGTACGGCATCATATACGGCAAGGGCCGTGGCGACATTCTGCACCACCGCGCCCACGTCTATGGGCAGTCCGCCCGAACGGACCTGACGGTGCATCACGGCGTCTATGAGCTGCTTTTCCCCTCCCTCGGGATATTTCTTCATGAGGCTCATCACCTCGATGCCCCCGAACTTCGGGGAAACTTTCTTCAGCCTTTCAATGACCTCGCGGATATGCACGATGGCCTCCGGCTTGTTGTCCTCAATGCCTATGGTGCAGGGGACGTCGCCGAGAATATGTTTGATTATGGCCGCTCCGACGACCACCTGCTCGCCTTTTTCAAGCAAGGTGCGGAAATCCGAAGTAAGATATGGCTCGCATTCGCACCCGTTGATTATCAGCCTCTCGCAAGTCTTTCCCGGAGGAGGCGAAAGTTTCACATGGGTAGGGAAAGTGGCTCCGCCGAGGCCCACAATGCCGCTCAGCCGGATTTTTTCGAGAAGGGCGGCGCCGTCGTCCGGAAAGTCCGTGACCAGGGCGTCCGACCTGTCTATTCCTTCGAGCCATTCATCGCCCTCCACCGCTATCTCCACGGTCATAGAAGGGTTGCCGGCGAGATCCTTGCGCGGAGCGATGGACTTTACCGTACCGGACACGGAAGAATGCACGAATGCCGATACGAATCCGCCGGGCTCGGCTATGGGCTGGCCGACCTTCACCTTGTCGCCTACGGACACGATGGGTTTGGCGGGTGCCCCGATATGCTGGGAAAGCGAGATATACACTACCGGAGGAACCGGAAGCGGCTCAATCCTGCATTCGCGGGAAATCTTGCTGTCGGCGGGATGTATGCCGCCTATGGAAAACGTTCTTTTCATTGCCCTGCCTCCTTTTCTTTCGTCGTTTCATTTGCTGCGGCCGCGAGACGTTCTTTCTCCGCCTTTGCGGCGAGCCGGGCCTTTATGGCCTCCTTGTCGAGAGGCTTGGGGAAATTGACGCCGTGTATCGCGCCCGTGGGGCATACCGCCTCGCATGTACGGCACAATTTGCACTTGGTGAAATCTATATATGCGACATTGTTTTCCACCGTGATGGCGTCATGCGGACAATTTTTCTTGCACAGTCCGCAGCCTATGCAGGCCACGCTGCAGGCCTTGCGGGCGACGGGACCCTTGTCCCGGTTGACGCACGACACGAAGACGCGCATTCCGCGCGGACCCTTGGTGCGCAGTTCGATTATCTGCTTCGGACAGGCCTTGACGCAGGCGCCGCAGGCCGTACATTTTTCTTCGTCCACCACCGGAAGCCCCGTGGCCGGATCCATGGACAGCGCGCCGAAACGGCAGGCCGCCACGCAGTCGCCGCAGCCGAGACAGCCGTAGGAGCACCCTGTATCCCCGGCGTAAAGGGCGGCCTTCACGCGGCAAGAAGAATATCCGTCATAGGCGTTGATCCTGGGCCTGTTCGCACAGGAGCCGCTGCAACGTACCACAGCCACGGCCGGTGCCTTTTCCTTCACCTCGTAACCGAGTATCGAGGCGACTTTCCGCATCACGTCGTTGCCACCGACGGGGCAAAAATTGTTGTCAAGATTCGGAGCCTTCACGGCCGCCTCCGCAAAAGCCCTGCAGCCGGCGAAGCCGCAGCCTCCGCAATTGGCGCCGGGCATCACCTTCTCCACCTCGTCTATCCGCGGATCCTCCTGCACCTTGAACTTCGAGGCCACAAGGAAGAGGACTACGGCGAGCACGAGTCCGAGCACGGAGATGATCGCAACGGTCCAGATAATGATTTGTGTCATCGCATTATTGAGATTTAAAGTTTCCTTACCACAAAAACGCAACTGTCGGCCAATCTGTCCCTGAACAGCCATATCAGGAAATAATAAAGGCCGACACCGGCAATGCCTGCGAGCCCGCATACCAGCTCATCCGCGCGGACCGCCGACAAAGATAATACTAAAATAATAAAAACGGCAAGGGGAATCACATAAGATATCCACACGGCTTTCAAACCCATGGACGTTTTCATGACCACCTCCACGGTTTCCCCGGGCTCATAACTTTCCGACGGCCCGGCGAAGGCGGTCACCGTCCTGGTCGCGGACTCCGACATGCCGCACAGTCCCGAGGCATGGCAGGCGGAACAGGCCGACTCGGACACTATCTCCACCGTCACGGAACCATGCTCCGCGGATATCACCTTTCCGACATGCGATACTTCATTGCTTCCCATCGTTTTTCTCCAAGGATGAAAAATCGTTTTTCAGGCCTTGCCACGACGCCAGCCTGCCTTTCACGCGGCCGCGTATCAGCTCGGCTTCCACATATACCGGTATCAGATTCCCGTCGTCGCTTATCCACAGCACTGCGTCATCTTCGCCCGTAAATATCTCTCCCTCCACCAGTCCGCACGAGAATTTGAGCGTACGGACCTTCCCCAGGCCTTCCACGTCGATGGTCTCCCTGCCGAGGAAAGTGAGGAAAAGACGGTAAGTGTCATCGTCTATGGCAAACGAAAGCGGATACTTCGCCCCTTTGCGAAGCGAGGACAGATCCATGCAGCGCGCGAAATACAATATGGAAGACACGTCGCAGGTGCATTCGTCTATGTCTATCTTTACGGAACGCGCACCGCGGCGCTTGTTGTTGAGGGACGCGTTTATGCATCTTGCGCTCCAGTCGTACAGATAGACGTCATTGGCCCAGTAACGGCCCTCCTGGGTATCGCGGATGAATTTCAGAGGATGAAGCCCGTCGCGGGAAAACCACGTATCGAAATTTTCCCTCAGCCTGAAGAATCTTTCCACCATCTTCACGGACCGTCCTCCGGCACGGGAATGCCACACCTTCCGGCCGTCCAGCATCGCGGTGTCTATGCTCATGCGGAACTCCCCCACGTCCGCATTGATGATGCCCCATTTGTAATGGAGAGTGTAGTTGAGCCTTTCCCCGGATTTGAACGGCAGCGAATCTTCGGAAGAACCGTGTATCCTGACGCATTGGCCCGACGAAACATGTCCTGCCAGCAGAAGCAATACGCAGCATATGAGGATTAGGCGCGGTCTCATCAGAATCCGTTGTTGGCGAACTCGTCGTCCTCATAGTTCATGGCGGAAGCCACGGGGATGGAACCGGCCTGTATGTCGAGGGCCATGTCCGGCTCTACGAAGCGCACCTGCTCGTTCTTGAAGAGCATCGGTATGTCGGCCGTCTCGCCGTTCCTGTGCTTGGCGATGATAATGGACGTCTTCTCCTTGTCTTCCGGATTCTCGGAAAGGCCGAGCGGATCGAGCCTGTGAATGAAAATGACCATGTCCGCATCCTGCTCTATGGAGCCGGATTCGCGCAGGTCGCTCAGCTGCGGCTTGCCCGTGCCGCCGGTACGCTGCACCGCCTGACGCGAAAGCTGGGACAGGGCTATTATGGGCACGTTGAGTTCCTTGGCGGTCGCCTTCAGCGTCCTGGATATGGCGGCCACCTCCTGTTCGCGCATCCCGCGCAGTTCGGACGGCCCCTGCATCAGCTGCAGATAGTCCACCACTATCAGACGGACGTCCTTCTGCTTGACAAGGCGCTTGGCCTTGGTGCGGAACTCCATAAGAGGTATGCCCGGAGTATCGTCTATGTAAAGCGGAGCCTTCGAAAGATTTTTCAGCTTGTATTCGAGCTGCTCCCACTCGTAGTCCTCGAGCTTCGCCCCGCCCTTTATCTTGTCCGCCGGCAGGCCCGACTCGGTGGTCATCAGCCTTTTCACAAGCTGTATGGCCGACATTTCAAGAGAGAACACAGCCACTGCCTTGTTGTGGTCCACCGCGGCGTTTCTCGCGAGATTCAGGGCGAACGCGGTCTTGCCCACGGACGGACGGGCGGCAAGAATTATCAGATCGGACTTCTGCCATCCCATGGTCAGGCGGTCGATCGACGGAAAGCCCGACGGGACGCCGCTGAGACCGGTATTGTCCTGCATCTCCTGAATGTCGTTCAATGCGGAATTTATGATGGAGCCTATGTCCTGCACGTCCCTTTTGACGCTGTTCTTCACGGCATCGTACACCTTGGACTGGGACATGTCTATGAGGTCGTCCACATTGACGGAATCGTCGTAGGCGTTTTTGAGAATGTCGTAGGCAGCCGTTATAAGATCCCTCTGTATGCATTTCTGCTTCAGGATCTTTATATAGTACTCCATGTTGGCGGCCGCGCCTATCTTCTGCGACAGTCCGGCCAGCGCGACAGGGCCTCCCACGGTCTCAAGGTTGCCGGACGACCTGAGCTTGTCGGCGACGGTGACCACATCCACGGCCACGTGTTCGTTCACGAGCGAGGAAACGGCCTCGAATATCATCCTGTGCTGCGGATCGTAAAAACACGACGGGCTGAGCTCCTCCATCGACTCGTCCAAAGTGGACGGTTCGATGAGCATGGCTCCGAGAACGGCCTCCTCCACGTCAAGGGCCTGGGGCGGCTTGTTCCCCATTTCGAGCCCGAGAGCGTCAAGATCTACGGAATTCTTCTTTTTGGAAACGGGAGGCATGTTCCGGCATCGGGATTATTTGAACGCTTCAGGATTGATGATGATGCGTCCGCAATGCTCGCATATTATCAGCTTCGTGTTGGATTCGATGTCCGCAAGCCTCTGGGGCGTAATGGTATTGAAGCATCCGCCGCAAGCGTTGCCGTTATAGACCGACACGACGGCAAGATGGTTGCGCACGCTGGCGCGTATGCGCTCGTAGGCGCTCATGGTACGGGCGTCTATCTTGGCCGCCTCGGCGTCCCGCCTGGTCCTGAGGGCCTCTTCCTCGCGGGCGGTGGACTCCACTATGGCGTCAAGCTCCACCTTCTTGGCCTTCAGGTCCTCGCTGCGTATGGAAAGCATGTCCTTGAGGTCCTCCAGTTCGGCCTTCTTCCTGGAAATCTCCACCTTGAGGTCATTGATGTTCTTCTCGGCTATCTGCTTCAGAAGCCCCTGGTTCTCTATCTCCTTGTTGAGAGAATCGTACTCGCGGCTGTTGGATATGGTCTCAAGCTGCTTCTGATATTTCTCTATCTGGGCCTCGCACTCGACAATGCTCTGCCGCGCCTCGGACACTGTATCGTTCATGCCCTCTATCACCGACATATGCTGGGCGACCCTGGCTTTCATGGCGGCTATCTCCTGCTCGAGGCTCTCCACCTCGGCGGGCAGCTCTCCGCGCTCCTGTATGATCCTGTCGATGTCGGAATCGGCCTTCTGCAGCTCATACAGCGTCCTGAGCTTCTCCCCTACCGCAATCTCAGAATCGGCGAAGTTTTTCTGAAGCGACACGAAAGTCTCCCTCTGGTCGATAGGAGTTTCCACTTTCTTTATAGTTTTTTTAGCCATAATAATATACCGGATTACTGTTTTTCAATTCATCGCTGATGCGAATTGCAAAGTTAGGAAAATTTTTCCGTAAGAGTGAAAATAATATCCCCACAATGTCCGCTTCGCTTTCAAAGTGTCCTATGTCCATTATCATGAAATCATCGGGAGTGAAGAAATGATGATATGAAATGTCGCCGCTCACATACAGGCCTGCGCCGGATTCGCGGGCGGCCCCGGCCAATGAAGCGCCCGAACCGCCGCATACGGCCACCCTGCCTATCAGCCCCTTCGACGGCTTGGACGAACGTATCATCTTGAGGCCGAACCTCTCCTTCACGTAGGCGAGGGCCGCCATGCCGTCCATAGGCTCCGGAAAGTCCCCGACGGCGCCGAGCCCGGTCGCCCCGCCCTCGTCCTCGAGCACACGAACGTTCTTCAGCCCGAGCCTTTCGGCCATGGCCCCGCTCACTCCCGATATGACCTTGTCGGCCGTCGTGTGGGCCGCATACACGGCGATTCCAGCCTTCACGGCCTTGATTATCGCCCTGCCGGCCGGATCATCTCCGTTTATCTTCTTTATCCCGCGGAATATGAGCGGATGATGGGTAACGATCATGTCCGCGCCCGTCCTTGCCGCCTCGTCCACAAGGGCCGGGGTGCAGTCAAAGCCGAGCAATATGCCGTGCACCTCGTCCTCCGGACCGCCTATGCACAGTCCGCTGTTGTCCCATTCTTCCTGAATGCCGAGCGGGGCGAAAGCCTCTATCACGGCCGCAACATCCTTTACTTTCATAGCGATTTCCTCACTTCCGCGAGCTGCGCGCGGATTGCCTTCAAGCTTTCAAGGGCCTTGACGCGCCTTTCCACCGGGCGCCTTTCATCTGCAAGCTCCTTTATGGCCCCCTCTATGGTCATGCCGCGTCCCTTCAGGAGAAAGCATACCTGCTTCAGAGTCTCTATGTCGGACTCGGCGAACATCCTGTTGCCCTTTGCGTTGCGCTTGGGATTGATGAAACGCGAAAATTTGTCCGACCAGAAGCGTACGGCGGAAGTGCTTTCGCCGAGAATGCCGGCGACCTCGCCGATGGAATAATATAATTTCTGCATGGCGCCTAAAATTTTTCAGTCCAGGGACTGCCCGATGTTTCCGGACAGATACAGCATGTTGGCGTATTCATACGGGCCGACGGAGGCGAAAGCGTAATTCACCGGATTCATGCACTCCCCGTTCCTGTACACCTCATAGTGCAGATGCGGCACGAACGAAGTCCTTGAAATGCCCACCTTGCCGAGCTTCTTTCCCTTCTTCACATGCTGGCCCTTGCCCACCACGATGTCCGTCAGGAAAGCGTACCGGGTTTCATATCCGTTGCCGTGGTCGATGGAGACTACGTTCCCGAGGCCTTTGGCGGAACGCACCACCCCCGACACGGTACCGTCAGCCGCGGCATACACCGCGTCGCCCTCGTAAGTTATCAGGTCCAGGCCTCCGTGATCCATCACCACCTTGTAGAAAGGGTTCAGCTTCTTGCCCGTGGACGCGCCGGTCTGCGCATGGCTTATGTCTTCGAGAGGAAGGCTCAGCGGCGGCACGGCGGCCGTCCCGCTTTCCGAAAAAAAACGCATTATCTCGCGGAGATTGGCTCCGACGCCTTCCGCCATCCTGAGAATGCCGTCCATCTTCGAAGTCGAATATGACAGCAGATACGAATCGGAAAGCCGGTCCGCGGCTACGGACAGGCCGGAGGAAGACGAGGTCAGCGGGTCGGCCGACGGCGCGGAGGCATTGAAAAGCTGCTCATATATGACGTCGTCCTTCATCTGCAGTCCGTCCACTACGTCTCCGAGCAATTTCTCCTTTTCCTCAAGCTCAGCGTACAATTTCCTGTACATATTGTTTTCTCGCATGAGGGCCTTTTCCTCGTCCGTGCTCACGAAAAGCGAAAACACTACATACAAAGCCACGCAGACGGCCGCCGAGATGAAAAAATATTTCAGGACGGCGAAAACCGCGTTCCTTACGGACCCGGCCGCCTTCCTGAAAGCATCTCCGCCGTCGTGTCCGTTTCCGCTCATGTATTGTCCGCGTCGCTTGCCTGCTGCACGAGGCCCGAATAATCCTCGACAGTCATGTCATAGTCGATATAGCCGTTGGGGTTGACGTACTTGCCCTTGTAGATGACCTCGTAGTGCACATGGGAGCCGGTGGCGCGGCCGGAATGTCCGCTCAGGCCGATGCACGAGCCCCTTTTCACCTTCATGCCCTCCACCACGTCGATGCGGCTCATATGGGCGTAGCGGGTCTTGTACCCGAACCCGTGATCGATCAGCACGGAACGGCCGTAGCCGAAAAACTCGTATTTGACCGACTCCACCACGCCGTCGCCGGTGGCATAGACCTTATTGCCGTCCTTGCATGCGATGTCCTGCCCCGTATGCATCTTGCTGTTCCCGGTGATGGGGTCCTTCCTGAATCCGAAAGTGCTCGAGACATGGAAATTGGTGGCCGCAGGATTGACCGGGATTATGGCGGGTATGCAGGAGGCCATGTCGCCCGTCTTGCGCGCCATGGCCTCCACGTCGTCGAAAGACTTGCTTTGGACGCAGGCCTTCTTGGTCAGCTTGTCCAGGCGCACGGCCGTACGCCTCAGGCGGCTGCCGTATCCGAGCCCGTCGAAATGGGCATACCTGTTCACGCCGCCGAATCCGGCGTTGCGGACTTCGGGGGCTATCTCGTTCATGCCGAACACGGAGCGGTATATCCTGTTGTCCCTCGTCTCGAGCCCCTGAAGAACGGCTTCATATCTGTCCATGCGGCTGTTCATGAGCTCCACCTTCGAAGCCCATTCCGCATTGCGTTTCTTCAGCATGGCGGTCTTGGGCAGCTCGAGGCCCAGGCCTTTCATATAGACGAACAGATATCCGAAGAAAAGGACCGCGCCTGCCGCGGCCGCCGCCAGATATCTGAACGCAGGACGCCAGGAGTGCTTTTTACGTTCGTACTTCAGGGTGTCCTTGTTGAGTATATAATTCCTTAAATCAGACATATTGTCAAAGCGCAAGCCTGCAAATATATGAAAATCCGCAACAAACTCCAAACCCCTTTCCGGAAGTCCTTTAGATTATTCGGGAAAAAACATTAAATTTGCGTCGAAATATCGTATCCGAAAAGTTATGACAGCTAAAGAGACAAGACGGAAATTCCTGGACTATTTCGCGGAGAAAGGGCACGTCCTGGTGCCTTCCGCCCCCATGGTGGTGAAGAACGATCCGACGCTCATGTTCACCAACGCCGGGATGAACCAGTTCAAAGACATATTCCTCGGCAACTCCGCGCCCAAGTCCGGGCGTGTCGCCGATTCGCAGAAATGCCTCCGCGTGAGCGGAAAGCACAACGACCTCGAGCAGGTGGGACACGATTCGTACCACCACACCATGTTCGAAATGCTCGGCAACTGGAGCTTCGGGGACTACTTCAAGGACGAAGCCATCGACATGGCATGGGAGCTCCTGACGGAAGTCTTCAAGATCGATCCGGAAATACTGTACGTCACCGTATTCGAAGGCGACGCCTCGGACGGCACCTCCGTCGACGAAGAGGCGCGCACGGCATGGCTCAGGCACTGCCCGCCGGACAGGGTGATCCTCGGCAACAAGCATGACAATTTCTGGGAAATGGGTGACACGGGCCCCTGCGGCCCCAGCAGCGAAATCCACATAGACCTTCGCAGCGACAAAGAAAAGGCAGAAGTCCCCGGACGCGACCTCGTAAACAAGGACAACCCCCTCGTAATAGAGATCTGGAACCTCGTCTTCATGCAATACAACCGCAAGGCCGACGGCTCGCTCGAACCGCTGCCGCACAAGTGCATAGACACCGGCATGGGATTCGAAAGGCTGTGCATGGTACTCCAGGGCAAGACAAGCAACTACGACACCGACATATTCGCCGGACTGATATCCCGCATCGAGGAACTCTCCGGACACAAATACCACGAAAACGAAAAGACCGACATAGCCATACGTGTGATAGCCGACCATATAAGGGCCATCGCGTTCGCCATAGCCGACGGGCAGCTGCCTTCCAACGTCAAGGCGGGCTATGTCATAAGGCGCATACTGCGCCGCGCCGTCCGCTACGGATACACTTTCCTCGGCTTCAATGAACCGTTCCTCTGCCGTCTCGCCGGACAGCTCGCGGACGACATGGGGGACGCCTATCCTGAGCTCCGCAGGCAGCTGGCATTGATCGAGAGCGTCATACGGGAGGAAGAAAACGCCTTCCTGCGCACGCTCGACAGGGGCATCCGCATCATGGACGACTACATGGCCAAAAGCGCCGACAAGGTCATCAAAGGCGCCGACGCGTTCACGCTTTACGACACCTTCGGATTCCCCATAGACCTGACCGGGCTCATTGCCACGGAACACGGATTCAAGGTGGATCTCGAAGGCTTCAACGAAGAACTGCAGAAGCAGAAAGAACGTGCGCGCAACGCCGCTGCCAGCGAATTCGGCGACTGGGTATCGTTCCGCGGAGGCGAAGACGTAGAATTCTGCGGATACGACTTCACCGAACTCGATGGGGTGAGCATGCTGAAGCACAGGACGGTGAAATCAAAGAACAGGACAACATACCAGCTCGTCTTCGACAGGACACCGTTCTATGCCGAGATGGGAGGACAGGCCGGGGACACAGGCTACATACTCTCCGAAAGCGGAGAAAAAACCGCCATCCTCAACACGATAAAAGAGAACGGCCTTACCATACACATAGCCGAACGCATACCCGAAGACTGCACCGGCGCGTTCTCTCTGCACGTCGACAAGGCGAGGCGCCTCAGAATCACCAACAACCACACCGCCACGCACCTGCTTGACGAAGCCCTCAGGGAGATACTCGGCACCCACGTCGAGCAGAAAGGCTCATTCGTAGGCCCCGACTATTTCAGGTTCGACTTCTCGCACTTCGCCAAGATGAGCGACGAAGAAACGGCTGCCGTGGAGAAACGGGTGAACGAACTTATCCGCGCCAACCTGCCGCGCGAAGAAAAACGCGACGCCACCATGGAAGAAGCCGACGCCATGGGAGCCATCGCCCTGTTCGGAGAGAAATACGGGGACAGGGTACGGGTGATAAAATTCGGCCGTTCGGTGGAACTGTGCGGCGGCACCCATGCGGACGCCACAGGACAGATAGGACTGTTCAAAATCGTTTCCGAGAGCGCCGTGGCCGCCGGAGTGCGCCGTATAGAGGCGGTCACCGGGGCCGAGGCCGAAAACATGGTCTACACGATGCAGGACCTCATCAAGACGGTCCGCTCGTTCTTCAACAACACGCCCGACCTAACTTCCGCCATCCGCAGGCTGATAGATGAAAACGCCTCCTACAAAAAGGAACTCGAAGAGGCGGCGAAACAGAAAAGCGCGGAAATCGCCAAAAGCCTCGCAGCCCATGCCGAGGAGACAAACGGCATACGCGTGATCCGCAGCACCCATTCCATGGATCCGGCAATGGCGCGGAACGCGGCCATGATATTGCAGAAAGAATCCGAAAACCTGGTTCTGGCGGCGGCGTTCGAACATGCCGGCAAACCCAACCTGCTGCTGATGTACTCCGACGACCTTGTGGCGGCCGGCCATGACGCCGTCAAAGACATACGCGCAGCCGCAGCCTTCATCCGCGGAGGCGGAGGCGGACAGCCCGGACTCGCCACTGCGGGAGGACGCAGCACGGAAGGATTGGAAGAGGCCCTTGAAGCGCTCGTAGCCGCGGCGACCTCATAAAGCATCATATCCGTCAGGATGAAAAAAATCGACAGGTTCATATTGAAATCGTTCGCGGGTCCCTTCGTGGCTATCCTGCTGGTCGTCATTTTCATCCTGATGATGCAGTTCCTGTGGCTCTACATAGACGAGCTCGTAGGCAAAGGACTGGGGCTCAGGGTAATTGCCGAATTCCTCCTGTGGGGCAGCTGCACCATGCTTCCGCTGTCGCTGCCGCTCGCCACGCTGCTGTCCTCCATGATGACGATAGGCCAGCTCGGGGAAAACAGCGAACTGCTCGCCATGAAGGCGTCCGGCATATCCGTCACGAGGGTGATGCGTCCGATATTCATCACCTGCGCCGTAGTCAGCGTTGCGGCCCTCTTCATAGTCAATGACCTCGTACCCTACGCGACCAACAAGATATACACTCTGAGGGACGACATAGGCAAGACCAAATCCGAGATAAAAATACCCGTCGGCGTGTTCTACGACGGCATAGACGGCTACGTCCTGCGCATCGGCGGACGCAACGGCAAGACAGGGATGATGTACGACGTCATGGTCTACGACCATTCCGCCCATAAGGGAAACACCAGCACCACCGTGGCCGACTCCGGCATCATACGCATGTCGAAAGCCAAGGACTACCTTACCTTCCTGCTGTACGACGGCAACAACTATCAGGAGACCAACACGAGAAAATACAGGGACACCACCTTCGCGCTGCAGAAAATATCATTTGCGAGGCAGGAGCTCATAATCCCTCTCGACAACTACGCATTCGAAAGATCCGACACCGTACGATTCAGCGACGCCGTCAAATCCATGAACTTCAAGCGGCTGCGCGCAGAGCGGGACTCGCTCCAGAAAGACGCCGACATAAAGCTGGAAGAACACCTGAAGGACGTCAGGAAGCGCATGCAGCTTTCATTCGCCGGACAACTCAACACAGAGGCGGACGCCCGGCCGGCCGCATGGTTCGACTACTCCGACAGCCTGGCGTCATGGGGCGGCCTTTCGGCCCGCACGAGGGGATACGAAGCCGCCGTCAGCAACGTGAAGCAATTCGAAATGACATTGCAGACCTACACCTACGAGTCGTTCAAATACACCACCATACTGACGCTCGCGAAAGTGGAGATAGCCAACAAATTCGCCCAGGCCCTCGCCTGCCTGATCCTGTTTTTCATAGGCGCTCCCATGGGGGCCCTCATCCGCAAGGGAGGGCTCGGCACGTCGGCCATCGTATCCGTCCTGTTCTTCCTGCTGTGGTGGGTGATCTACATAACGGGAGTGAAGATAGCCAAGGACGGAGGGACATCGGCGTTCACAGGCACGTTCGCCGCCAACATAGTGCTGCTCGCCATCGGATCGTTCCTCACCTACAAGGCCATCCACGACTCGACCATATTCGGCGGCGACACGTTCAAATCACAATGGAGAAAATACAAAAGCAAGATCATGTCTTTGTTCAAGAAAACCAGAATAGTATATATGGGCACGCCGGAATTCGCCGTCGCCCCGCTCGACGCCCTCATAAGCAACGGGTACGAAGTGGCCGGCGTAGTGACGGCCCCGGACAGGCCGGGAGGGCGCGGACTCAGGCTGACCGAAAGTCCGGTAAAAAAATATGCGGCCGGACACGGGCTGCCGATACTGCAGCCCGAGAAGCTCAAAGATCCTGAATTCCTCGAGGCCCTCGCCGCATGGAAAGCCGACCTGTTCGTAGTCGTCGGCTTCAGGATGCTGCCAGAGGTCGTATGGACGATGCCGAAGCTCGGCACTTTCAACCTGCATGCCTCCCTTCTGCCGCAATACAGGGGAGCCGCCCCCATCAACTGGGCCATAATCAACGGGGAAAACATGACCGGCGTCACCACCTTCATGATAGACCGCCAGATCGACACGGGCGGCATCATCCTCCGCCAGGAATGCCGCATCGAAGCCGAAGACACCTTCAAAGACTTGCACGACAAGCTCATGCGCATCGGCGCCGACCTCGTGCTCCAGACGGTGGACGGCATCATCCAGAACAACGTGGAGACCCGCGTACAGCGCAGCTTCATCCAGGGCTCTGAAACGCTCAAGCCCGCACCCAAGCTCACCAAAGAACTGTGCCGCATAGACTGGACCGACAGCACCAAGAGGATATACAACCTCATCCGCGGCCTGAGCCCCGACCCCGCGGCGTTCACCGGACTCGTACCGGCAGGCGAGCCTGACGCGGAGCCGATGCTTCTGAAAATATTTTTCGGCGACAAAGTGACCGGAGAGGACTTCGAGGCGCTCAGGAACCGATGCCGTCCCGGAGAGGAAACGGCCCCCGGAGACATACTCTCCGACGGCAAATCCGTATTCGCCATAGCCACCGCGGACGGAGCCATATCCGTCAGGGACCTGCAGCTGCAGGGCAAGAAGCGGATGGACGTAAAGGCCTTCCTCGCAGGCTTCCGCAATCCGGGAAATTACCGTGCCGCGGCCGGCACTTCAAAGGCCGAAACAGACAGGGCATTATCACTGCAATAAATGGGAAAAAGCGCAGTCATAATAGGCGACGGGGAATTCCCGCGCAAAGAATATCCGCTGTACGTCCTGCATTCGGCGGACTACGTCGTGTGCTGCGACGGAGCATTCAGAAAATACATGCGGCGCACCGGCGGGGACAGGCTGCCAGACGCCGTCGTCGGCGACATGGACTCGCTGTCCGCAGGCCTGCAGAAAAAATATGCCGGCCTGATTGTCCATGTGAGCGAACAGGACGACAACGACCAGACGAAAGCATTCCGCTACGTGCTTGAGCATTTCCGCGACGTCTCCGAAATACATATACTCGGAGGCACAGGCATGAGGGAAGACCACACCATAGGGAACATTTCACTGCTGATGGAATATGCCCGCACATTCGACCTCGGCGGCATCGGCGTCGACATGATCTCCGACTACAGCACCATATTCGCCATTACCGACAGCACGGAGCTCGAAGTGGGGGAAGGCCGCCGCATATCCATCATCACCCCCGACCCCGGCCTGCGCATAGATTCAGAAGGGCTGGAGTGGCCGACTTCGGGCGTAGTATTCGACAACTGGTGGAAATCCACCCTCAACAGGGCCTGCAGCGACCGCGTGCGCCTCACTTTCTCCCATCCGTCCATGGCGATAGTCATTCTCGACTGAGAATCAAGAAAAAAACATTATTTTTGCAGTTTCAAAGGATTTAAAAGTAACCTGCAAATGTTAAAACGAACAAGAATCGCGCTTGCAAGCCTGTTCTTCATCGGCATTACCCTGCTGTTTCTCGACATATCCGGAGCATTGCACACATGGCTCGGATGGCTTGCGAAAATCCAGTTCCTGCCGGCGGTACTGGCCCTCAACGTCGCCGTCATCGCTGTCCTCATCGTGCTGACCCTCGTGTTCGGCCGGATCTATTGCTCTGTGATATGCCCGCTCGGAGTATTTCAGGACATAGTGTCCCGCGTGCACGTAAAGGCGCTGCGGCGCAGGAAAAACAACAGGCCATTTTCATATTCGCCCGAAAAAAGACTGCTGCGCTACCTCGTATGGGGACTTTTCGTATTCGCCATCTTCAGCGGCGTACACGTATTCGTATCCGTCCTCGCCCCCTACAGCGCCTACGGCAGAATGGTCAACAGCTTCCTGGCTCCCGTCTGCGGATGGATCAACAATCTGCTCGCGGCCGTGTCGGAGCATTTCGGCAGCTATGCCTTTTATGAAAAAGAAGTGTGGCTCAAGAGCCTGCCCACGCTCATAGTCGCGGCGGCCACGCTCGTGGCGATAGTCATGCTCGCATGGAAGGGAGGACGCACATATTGCAACACCGTCTGCCCCGTCGGCACGACGCTGAGCTTTTTCTCGCGGTTCTCGCTGTTCCGCCCCGTGATCGACGCCGAAAAATGCAAAAACTGCCGCGTGTGCGAACACAACTGCAAGGCTTCCTGCATAGACATAGACAACCACGAGATAGACTACAGCCGTTGCGTGGACTGCTTCAACTGCATAGACAAATGCAAATTCGGGGCGCTCCGCTACAGATTCGCCTACGGGCGCAGGGACTCAGCTACGGAGACGGCTCCTGAGACCGCACCTGCCGGAGGCGCCGACAAAGGCAGGCGGGCCTTCATAGCCACCGCGGCCACGCTGACCGCCGCCGTCGCCGTGAACGCGCAGCAGAAAAAGACCGACGGCGGATTCGCCGACGTCCTCGACAAGGAGGCTCCGGAGAGGAAAATCCCCCTCACGCCCTTCGGCTCCGACGGCAACGACAGTTTCTACAGACATTGCACGGCATGCCAGCTGTGCGTATCGGCATGCCCCAACAACGTCCTCCGTCCCAGCCCCGACCTCGACCGCTTCATGCAGCCGGAAATGTCCTACGAAAAAGGATGGTGCCGTCCGGAATGCGTGCGCTGCTCCGAAGTATGTCCCTCAGGAGCCATCCGCCGCATATCCAAAGAGGAAAAGACACGCATCGGCATCGGTACCGCCCAGGTGGACCGCAGCCTGTGCGTGGTGGAGACAAAAGACGTAAAATGCGGCAACTGCGCACGCCATTGCCCGTCCGGGGCCATACTGATGGTGCCGAAAGACCCCTCCGACCCTGACTCCAGGATGATTCCGAGCGTCATGGAAAACCTGTGCACGGGCTGCGGCGCCTGCGAAAACCTGTGCCCGTCCCGTCCCATAAGCGCCATACGCGTAAACGGGAAGAAAGTCCACACCGTAACAGAGTAATGCCATGGAAAACAATATGAACAGAAGAGATTTCCTCAAGGCGGCCGGTGCCGGCGCATTGGCCGCAGGCGCCGCTGCGATAGGATGCTCCCCACAGAAAGAAAGCGCCGGCGCACCGCAGGGCAAGGGCGAAATGCCTGTCCGCACCAATCCCAACAACGGCGACAAAGTATCCCTGCTCGGCTACGGCTGCATGAGATGGCCCATGATAAAAGACGAGCAAGGCCGCAGCGTCATAGACCAGGAAACGGTGAACGCGCTCGTGGACCGGGCCATGGCCGACGGCGTCAACTACTACGACACCTCCCCTGCCTATCTGCTCGGACAGTCCGAAAAAGCCGCGGGCATAGCCCTGAGCCGCTATCCGCGGAACTCCTATTATATAGCGACCAAGTTGTCCAACTTCGGCGACATCTCCGAAAAGGCGTCATTGCAGATGTACAGGGACTCCTTCGGGACCATGGGCACCGACTATTTCGACTATTACCTGCTGCACAGCATCGGGCGCGGCGGTCTGGACCTCTTCAACAAACGCTACGTGGACAACGGGGTCATGGACTTCCTGGAGAAAGAAAGGGAAAGCGGCCGCATACGTCAGCTCGGATTCTCATTCCACGGCAACCAAGGCGCATTCGACGACTTCATGAAGCTGCACGACAAATATCATTGGGATTTCGTGCAGATACAGATGAACTACATAGACTGGACACACGCCGACGGCGTGAACAACGTCAATGCGCAATATCTGTACGAAGAACTGTGCAAAAGGAACATCCCCATTACCATAATGGAGCCGCTTCAGGGCGGCCGCCTCGCCAATGTGCCGTCCAACATAGCGGCGCAGCTGAAAGCGCGCGAGCCCGACAAATCCGTGGCCTCATGGGCGTTCCGCTTCGTGGGTACGCATCCCGGAGTGCTCACCGTCCTCAGCGGCATGACGGGCATGGAGCCTCTGGAAGACAATCTCGACACTTTCCGCCACTTCGATCCGCTCGACGAGGAAGAACTGGAATTTCTCGAACAGATGGCCACGCTGATGATGGAATACCCGATGGTGAACTGCAACGACTGCAACTATTGCATGCCCTGCCCCTGGGGAATAGACATCCCCGGCATATTCAGGCACTACAACCGCAGCATATCCGACGGCACGTTCGCGCAGAATTCCGGCCAGAAAAACTACGACAGACTGCGCAAGGCATATCTGGTCAGCTATGACAGGGCCATTCCGACGGTACGCCAGGCCGACCACTGCATAGGCTGCGAAGAATGCATGCTGCACTGTCCCCAGAGCATAGCCATCCCGAAGGAGCTGCAACGCATCAACGAATACGTCGAAAGGCTGAAACAGAACACCTTGTAGGCCCCGCGCCACAGGACAGGCCCGGAACTACAAGACAGGCGCAGCACTATAGGACTGGCCCGGCGCTACAGGGAATACAGAAAATCCGCGAGCTTCGCAAGATCATCCGTATCGGAGAACTTTATCTTCTCAGCCTTGATGAAATTCTTGACGGCGGCCTTGTCCAATCCGGGTATCTTCAGCACGTCCGCCCTGCTTGCAGGGATGAACATGCCGTTAAGACAAATGCCTTTGGTCTCCCTGACGGCGAGCTTTTCGCCGCCGTATTTTTCTTTGTCCACGACGTCGATGGCCTTGTTCACCGAGAAAGGCAGGTCTCCGCTTATGGCCGACAGGGACACGTTCTGCGTCGAAGCGAGGGCGGATTTGCCGTAGCCGATGTCCTTGCGGCTCATCTCCTCCTCATCCACGACGGACGAGAGGGCCACGACGCCTCCGTTCGCCGTACGCCGCAGCACCTTCACGAAACGGCCCGAGATGCGGACGTATGAGTCGTCCCCTATCCGCAGGGCGGAAGCGCTCCTGTCGTCGGCCTCCATTATCCTGCCGTCCTTCACATAGTGGACGCGGCCGTTGACAAGGCACAGATTCACTTTGTCATAAACGATTTCCGTCCCCTGGTAGTTGGTGACTGTGCCGCTGCGGAACTCCTCATATACATAGGGCCAGGTGGTCAGCGGCTCGAATCCGCGGTCACCGGCGGAAAGCGACAGGAGGCACGAAAGGCTCAGGATGACGGCGGTTATGGTTCTCTTGATGATCATGATGCAATATTCCGTTAAATACAAAAATCCGCCGTCCCCCGGAAGGGGAACGTGGCGGATTCATGTCAAGTCCGTTTGCTTGTCTCACTGTTTGGTGAAAATAACTCCGGGCGGTATGGCGTCATAGAAACCGCTGGCCCCGTCCTCATCGGGAGAAGCCGCGTATACGTTTTCATTGACTATCGTTCCGGCCGCTTCATCGTAGCTGAACACGACTTCGTCCACAAGATCTTCTCCCTCCTCGTCAAGACACAGGAACCAAGCCACGTTGCCAATATCCTGCAGGGCGGGCACATGGATGGTATTGTCGGCGTAGTCATACGTCGCCTCCAGTCCATGGGCGAATCCGTTGGCAACGAGGAACGGGCACAGATCGTGCAGGATCAGGCCGTCGGTCGTGCCGTCAATAGGCTCTATCGTGATATTGACTTCCTGGGCACGCCTGAACAAGTCGGTGATCGGCCCGGAAGAATAAGTCCCGAACAGGTTGGCGAGAGGATGATCAAGATCCTTGATGGTAATCCTCGTATTGTATATGCCGCCCAGGGTAAGTCCGTCGGAGGCTCCGGTCAGATTGATGTAGAAATTGCAGTCCCCCGTGAATTCGCCGGACTTGTTGACGATATGTATGGTGATGGCCCCTTTGCCGTCGGACAGAGTGACGCTCCCTCCGGCGGGCTCGACGGTGAAGTCGGTGCCTGCCTTGGCCGTATTGTCCACTACTTCGAAACTGACGCTGCCGCCGCTCAGCGGGTTGCCGTCCTTGGCACGTGCGAAGACCGGAACGGTGACGGTGCCTGCATCCTCATTGAAAGTATAGGCTCCGGCCTCGAGCCTGGCATACGAGAAAGTTTCGAAATCAATCTTCTGGCTGCATGCGGCGGACGATGCGATGACGGCCGCGCCTGCCAATATTTTGAAAATCTGCTTCATGTTTTTCCGATTTTAAAATTATTCGGCCTTTTCGGCGGCATAGCCGTCGTTCTGTACGAGATTCAGATTGGTCTGCATTTCGTAGGTCGGTACAGGCCACTGGAAATGATAGTCGCTTGCGGCCATCGACTTGGCGGCATAGCTCGGACCGGTGGATATCACCTCAAGCGCGGCAGCTGCGTCCTGGGCCGTACGCTCCGCATATCCCTGTCCCCATCTCTTGAGGCAGCTCATGCGAAGGCCCTCGCCCACGGTCTCCCTGAACCATTCGTTCTGGATGCTCTCCGCAGTGGCGGCGGTCGGCGCGGCGCCGCGGCGCGTCTGCAGCACGTTGAGCTGCTCACGGGCCTGGTCGGCGTTGCCGGCATTCAGGTAAGCTTCGGCGGCGATAAGATACATCTCACTAATAAGCAAAGGCTTGATGGCATGCGCACTATTGGGTACGTTGGTATAGAGGGCGGGATTTCCGAAATATTTCACAAAAGTATAATATTGGAAATTGCCTTTCTCGTTGAACCACGATCCCGTGTGCAGCGAAGGATAGGTGTCCTTGTTGAACCACTGGGCCAGGCGCAGGTCGCCTTCTTCGTATGCCTCTACGAGCTTCTTCGTAGGAATGAAGTAAGGGTGCAGATAAAAGCCTCTTTCAGGGTCGACACTGGTATTGTTGTATGCGGAATGTCCGCCGGTACCTTCGGAAAGGGAGGCATAGAACTGGATGATGGGCTCGGTGCCGTTGTCGTAGGTCCACTCCTTCTCCATATCTTCCGCCGTGTTCGAAACGGCATATTTGCCGGTATTGATGACCTTCATAGCAGAGGCCGCGGCATTGGCGTAGTCGCGTATGTCAAGATAATAACGGGCATACAGCGCATTCACGACATCAATGGTAGGCTTCTGGGCGCGCACCTCCCCGGCGACGCCTGCAAGAAGCACGGCGGCGGAGTCAAGGTCGGTCTTGATCTGCGCGTAGACCTCGGCCACGGTATTGCGGGCCGGGCGGGCGGTCTGCTCGTAAACGGTGACCACGGGAACGCCGAGGTCGGTGCCGGCATTGGCCGAATAAGGCTTCGCGAAATGCCTTACGAGATGCAGGTATGCAAACGCACGCGCCGTATAGGCTTCGCCTCTCGCTACGGCCGCCTTCTCCTTGAGTTCCTCCGGAACGCTCTGTGCGCCCTCGATGAAGATGTTGAAATTCTTGATATAGGCATACGGGTTGGCCCAGTTGTCCTCCACATCATAGTCGCCGGCCGTGAAAGTCTCATCCACGCGATGGATGCCGCCGTACTGGTTGCCGAAATCCGAAGTGGCGTTGAAATAATCCACCATCACGTCGGGAGCTATGTCGTAAACACCGTAGTCAAGAGCCCTGAAGCATGCCAGGATGTTGGCCTCGAAACCGTTCAGATCGGACTCGGAAGTGATGAGCTGCTGTCCCGGTTCATAGGTGATGGAGCCTTCCGGCACCAGATTCAGGTCGCAGGACGCCGCCATTGCCAGAATCGCTCCGGCCGCAAATATATTTATTGACTTTTTCATATTCATTCGTTTTTGTCACCGTCAGAAAGTAATCTCTATGCCGCCGAGAATCTGCTTGGAGTTTCCGGCCACGCCATAGGTCAAGTTCGAATTAATCTCAGGATCGATACCGGTGTATTTGGTGAAAGTGAGAAGATTACGTCCGGTGAAAGTGATTTTCAGATCTTTTATGACACCTCCGGTCCAGCCGAGCAGGCTCGAAGGGAGCGAATAGGCCGCCTGAAGATTCTTGAGCCTCATGAACGAAGCGTCCTCAAGAAGGTGGGTGTCGAACTGCATCACGTTGCCGTCGGCCCATGAAGGCCATTTGGCGTCGGGATTGGTAGGAGTCCAGAAGTCGTTCACGCTCTTTGACTGGTTGTTCGTGCTGAAATTGTAGGGATTGGCATAGAAATATCCGTCATTGGAAGTAAGGTTCTTGCCGATGACGAAAGTGAAGTCCGCCTGCACGGTAAAGCCCTTCCAGCCGCCGGAGAGGCTGACGCCGCCGTTCATCGGCGCATACCTCGCCTTGCCGGTATTCTGCGTGAGGGCGGCCTCGTCGAAGCTCTTTGTGGTCTCATTCTTGGTGGTAACGTCCTTGTTTTCACCGGGAACATACCACATGGGGCTTCCGTCCGCCGGATCTATGCCGGCATATATCGGATAATAGAACATGACAGGCTGGCCGACAACGTATGTCACGCCCGTGTTGGCAATTTCCCAGCGCTGGCGCCCGTCGAAGAGTTCGATCACTTTCTGGCTGTTGTAGTTGAAGGTGCCGTTGAGCCTCAGGAAATAGTCGCGCCCGCGGAGTATGTCAATGCCGAGAGTGACGTCGACGCCGGTGTTCTGCAGCGTGCCTACGTTCTGGGTGACTTCGGTGAAGCCGGAAGTATACGGGTTGGGAACGTCCATGAGCATGGAAGAAGTCCTTCTGTTGTAATACTCGACTTCCAGATCGACCGTATTGAAGAGACGTGTCGATACGCCCGCGGTCAGCAGGGCCTGCTTCTCCCATGTGAGGAAGCTGTTGGCCGGCTGCGTCACGGCGGTGCCGGTGGTCTCGGCATAGATGCCCAAAGAACCTATAAGACCGAGGGAAGAGTAATCGCCGATGGAAGCATTGCCCTGGGTACCGTAACTGATTTTGAGGTCCAGTTTGTCGATGGCCCCGACGTTCTTCAGGAAAGACTCTTTCTTGGCGTTCCACCTGACGCCCGCGGACCAGAACTTGGCGTTGCGGACATCGGCGCCGAACCTCGAAACAGCATCGTTGCGGACGGCGGCGTCGAAGAACCATTTGTCGAACAAAGAATAGTCGGCATGTCCGAAGAACGACAGGAATTTCGACTGCGTGGTGCTTTCGTTCATGGCGTAGGTACTCTGCGTACCGTGCTGCAGCATGTTCATGCGGTCGTCGGTCTGTCCGTCGGACGTGGCATAATAATTCATGAAGTCGTTGGCCACGCCTTCCTGTCCCACGAGAACGGAGAAACGGTGGTTGTTATTGATGGTATACGAATATTCGGCGGTATTGGTGATGGTGGCGGAATATTCGTAGTCGGTCCTCAGCCCTCTGGTCGGAGTGCCGCCGTATTTGACGGTATATGAAGGCTTTGTACGCCATTCGTTTATCATTATGTATCCGTCCGCGCCCGCCCTGCTGACGAACTTGAGGTTCTTCACGGGCTCTATCTCCACGAACAGGTTGCCGTTGGCGCCGTACCTGTCATATTGATCGGGATGGTTCTCCATATAATAGGTAGGGCTGACGGAGCCCCATGGATATCTCTCGAACGGTTTTCCGTCCTCGTCGACCGACGGATACAGAGGAACCAGCAGGTACGACAGACCGCCGGAAGTAACATTGGACATGCCGTTCATGGCGGAGCCCCAGTTGGGGTTCTGCTGCGTCTTGTCGAGCGAGAGGTTCAGGTTGAGTCCCACCTTGAGCCAGTCTACGGGACGGGCCTGCACGTTGGAACGCAGGGTGTAGCGGTCATAGAAGTTGCCCGGGGTGAAACCTTTCTGATGATACTGCGAACCGGACATCATGTAGGCCACCTTTTTGCCGCCGCCGGAGACGGTGACGTCGTTCTGGTACTGAGGATTAACCAGATCCATGAATATCTTGTACCACTCGGTGTTGTGGTTGTATCCGCGGTCTGTGAAGTTGCTCTTTACCCAGGACTCCGAATGCAGGCCGGATCTTATCCAGAAGTCGACGAGTTCGTCGCCTGACATCATGTTTTCATAGAATGCAGTGTTCGCCAGAGTGGAAGTACCGTACTGCGAGCGTATGGTGACGGAGGCATGCTCGTTGTATGAGCCGGCCTTGGTGATGATATACACTACGCCGTTGGCCGCACGGGAACCGTAGATGGACGTGGCGGCCGCATCCTTGAGGATGCTGATGCTCTCGATGTCGTTGGGGTTCATCGCCATGATGGCACGGCTCGAAGAAGGAATGCCGTCGATCACGTACAAAGGAGTGGAGCTCGCGCCCAACGAGCCTACCCCGTGGAGCGTCATGGATACGGCGTTGTCGCCGGCCACGCCGGAATATGACAGTACGGAAAGACCGGCGACCTGTCCCTGCAGCTGATCAAGCGCGGAGGACGAGGGAGCGTTCTTCAGAGTTTCGGAATTGACCGTCTGTACCGATCCCACGAGCGAAGTGACTTTCTTCACGGAACCGTAACCTACGATGACGGTACCCTCAAGATATTCGGAATCGGGCTCGAGGTCCACATTGACGACGGCCTCCCTGCCGACCTTCACTTCCTCGGAAGCATAGCCGACGGACGAGAACACGAGCACCGTACCCGACGGCACATTGAGGGAATACGCTCCATTGGCGTCCGTAGGGGTTCCCTGGGAAGTGCCCTTCACCACCACCGACGCAAAAGGAATTGTTTCTCCTGTGGAAGCATCCCTGACGGTACCCCTTACGGTGACATTCTGTCCCCATACGGTCACTGCGACGAATGCAAACAGGACGCAGAACAACAATCTTGCTTTTTTCATAAGCTGATACATTAAATTAATATAAAACCTTTCCGATTGATCCTTCTTACATGCACATTGGAGCACAACCGCCTCCGCAACGGCAAATGCGCCGGCGGAACAGGGGTTTTTTTCCCCCCCCCCGAGGATATGCCTCAACTATAGCTTTTTCATATCAATCTAACCCTGCACTACAAAACGGGCGTTTTAAATAGCACTATTCGGTGGCAAAGATTGGAAACATTTTTTTAAATTCCAAATCACTCCGAAAATGCGTTTCATACACATTATCCGCATTTTATCAAAATCATTGTTTGATATTTCCCGAACAGGCCGGAATATGCTTATAAATTGTAAGCAAAATTTCGTTATTTTATAAGAAGCTGTTTTGAAATTATACAAAAAATCTGTTAAGCATAATCTGGACGCAGGCCAGCTGGACCATAGCCTCA
>CANPZS010000003.1 GCA_947588835.1 uncultured Bacteroidales bacterium
AAAACCGATGATCAATCTTGAACGCGTCTATGATAATCAGTTGACCCTCTTTTGATTATTTTCATCGAACTCACGTTTAATAATTTTTATTCTCCTTATGCCGCAGGCCCGCAGGCAAGTCGTGCACAGGCCCGCAGGCAAGCCCTATTGTTCAAACACGGCAGTGGCGAAAGAGCCGAGGACCAGCGTTTCGGCGCCGCCGTCGTTTCT
Source organism: uncultured Bacteroidales bacterium (assembly GCA_947588835.1). GTDB lineage: Bacteria > Bacteroidota > Bacteroidia > Bacteroidales > UBA932 > Cryptobacteroides. The sequence continues at coordinate 211 of CANPZS010000003.1, forward strand.
TATAGAGACGTCGCCGTTGAGTCCCACGCAATGCGACAGGTCGTCTCCCGCAAGGTCGAGAGTTATCGGCGCATTGCCGAAATTGTGCGTCACGAGCATCCTGCCCGATCCGTCGCGCGCCGTCATGTACCACACCGCGGCCGCCTTGTCGGCCGTGTTGGAGTCATTATACCGCGCATGCCGCGTCATGACGCCATCCGCCAACGCGGGATAGGTGTTGCGCAGGCGCATGAAAGTGCGGTATACGTTGAGCAGCGAACCTTCGTCCGCCAACTGGGCCTCGACCGAGCGGTCGGCATTGAGCATGTTTGCATCCACCTTGCCGCCGAGGCATTCGGTCGGCACGGTCCCGCTGCGCGTCCATTTCATGGGCGCCCGCACATACTCGTCCCCGCCGGCCTTGCTGCCGTAATAGCCGAGTTCCTCGCCCTGATAGACATAGGGCTCTCCCCCGGCCGTAAGCAGCACGCAGGCGGCCAGCTTTTCTTTGACAAGGCTGCGTCCGAGGACTTCCCCGGCCCGGTCTTCGTCATGATTGGACAGCTTGGTAGGTTCGATGTAGTCGGCGCGGTTGGCCTTGTACTGGTCCTGGTAGCCGAGTATGTCCTTGACGAAATAGCAGCCCGTATAATTGTTTATGGCCCATTCGAGCCGGTACCAGAAGGCGAATTCGAAAAGCGCCGGCAGGCCACGGTAATACGGGGCCACGTGGGAAACCTCGCCGTCCAGGACTTCTCCGACCATATAGATGTCGTCATCGTGCCCGGCGGCATGGTAAAGCTCGTTCACGGCGTCGTACCATTTGCTCAGGAACAGGGGATTTTCCGGGCCGTCCGCACGAGGATAGATGTGCTTCACGGCGTCGAGGCGGAATCCGTCCACGCCAAGGCTTATCCATTTGCCCGCAGAGGACACGAGTTCGCGGAACACGTCCGTATTCTCCGCTTCGGCTACGTCTCCGTAATTGAAATCCGGCATGCTGCGGTCGAAGACTCCCTGATATAGCAGGCTCCAATGTATGTCGGCCGCAGTCTTGTTGTCAAGGGCGAACGGAACGTCGAAACTGATGGCTGCCGTCGCAGACGCAGCGCCCCATTTCGTGCCGCCGTCCCAGGTAGTGTCGGACGTCCTGATGAGGAAGCCCCAGGAAGAATCGAAATCAAGGGTCAGCTCGTAGATGCCGGCGGAAGTTTCTTTGAAACGGGCGATCTGTCCTTCGCCGTACCAGATGAAAAAGTTCTCCGTACCGTCTTCGTCCGGAACGTCAGGATCTTCGTCAGTGCGGGACACCGTCACCGTAGGCGCCGAAGGGTTTCTCCAGTCGAGCCGGAAATGCATCCGGCCCTTCACGGGAGCCCCGCGCCATTCGCCTGCATTGTACCCGCCCGTGCCGAGCATGGGGAACATCCCTTTCCTAACGTCGTTTTCGGGGTCGTCGGACAGCAGGTACCAGTCCCTGTACCTGCTGTCCGCGGACGACACGGCGTCAATGAACCACGGGTTGTCCGAACCGGAATGGTTGAGCACATAGTCGAGATATATGCTTATCCCCTTTTCATGGGCGGCGGACACGAGGTTGGAGAAATCCGCCTCCGTGCCGAATCTGTCATTGACGGTGAAATAGTCGCTCACGCTATATCCGTGATAGGACGATGAAGGATGTATAGGGGAAAGCCAAATGGCGGACACCCCCATGTCGTCGAGATAGCCGAGGCGTTCCGTGATGCCGTTGAAATCGCCCCAGCCGTCCCCGTCGCTGTCGGCGAAAGAATATACAAGGAGCTGATAGGTGACGGACGCCCTTTTCTCTCCGTCGAACGCGGCCGGCGACGCTGTGACAGCTGTCTCCGTCACTGTTGGTCCGGACGGCTCTTCGCCGGGATTTTCGGGTTCAGGGGGCAGTTTAGGCTTTTCTCCGCAGGAAACTATGGACATGCCCGCGAAGAAGACGGCGGAAAGAAAGCAGATGAATGAAGGATGCCGTTTCATAAATCAGGTTTAAGGCACGGACAGTTCCAAAGACGAAAGAGGCTGACGCAAAAGTCGAAGCGACTTATCGGTCAGCCTCCCCATCGTTGGAAAATGCGTGCGGATTATTGTTTTGTCATCGTGCAATGGCTGTCGCCGTCATAAGTCGGATACAGCACTATGGTGTAGGTTCCGGCCTCGGTGACGCTCAGGTTGGGGCCGCCCTGCGACAGTGATTCAAGACTGCCGCCGAAATCGAAGTCCCAGCCATGATTGACGCGGAACTTGAATTCTCCGGGCACGAACTCTCCGGTGTAGCTGAAAGTCTTCGTCTCCGGATCGTAGGTCATGTCGACATCTGTCTCCCAGCCACCAACGGCAGGCCCGATAAGGCTGAACGTCTCCACTTTGGTAAGCGTGTACTTCAGATCGGCAAGATTGGCCTCGATGTGGTAGAATCCGGCCTCGTCGGCGCTCAGATTGCCGCCGTTGGCGTCAAGAGCGTCCTCGGCGCTTCCCTTGCCGTATGCCGGCTCGTTCCAATTCTGCGCCGTAGAGAATTTGAATTCCCCGTCGAGGGCCATGTAGCCGGTGTATACACCGTCGAACTTGGCTCCGCGCAGTGCGGGGGCAGATTCGATGGCCCAGCCCTGATGGTTGCCCGGAACATAGAGGAACTCGCGGAATTCGAGCTTGGTGATCTCGTAGGTGTAGTCCATCATGTTTATCGAGAACCTGTATATGCCGGCAGCCTCTATCTTGCCTGCCTGCGCGTTGTCAGAGACGAGATTGCCTTTGAGACTCGTGTCCCCGTCGACGGCTACGCCGAGAATGGAGGCCTCGCCCACGGGATCCCAGGACTCGGCGTCGTGGTTCTCCTTGGGAGCGATCTTCCAGTAGCATGGCGCCGTCGTCACCTCGCAGGTAACGGTGAATACGGGATTGTCGTACACGTCCCCGCCGCCGTTGCTGAACTTGACGTCGCCGGCCAGATTCCATTCGTTCATGTCGCCGAGCAGGTAATATCCTTCGGAAATGAACGGGGCCGAAAGCGTCGCGGTGACGGTGGTCGCGCCAGTCTTTTTATATGCCACGCCGTCAATGACCGCCACGGCCTCGACTGCGGCGCTCATGACATGCTCCACCGGCCTCTTGCCGTAGAGGTTCTCTATGGCGGTCCTCAGAGCGGCGGCCTCCACGTTGCCTGAAGCGTCGGCTACAAGGCTTTCGGCGCCCGCGCTTTCTGGATCCGACAACGTGACTCCGTACGTGACGGAGGAAAGGCCCTCCGCCGAGATTGAAGGCACGATAATCTGCACCGTCTCACCGGACACGGCATTGAAATCGATGCTGGAGGCAGCGGCGACGCTGAACGATATTTCCACCGGGGCCGCATCCTCCGGATTGGGCTCCAGCTGGGCCCAGTCGGTGAAATCCTCGGTACATCCTCCGGCCAGGAGGGCGACCGCAATCGTATATAATAACTTTTTCATATCTGTCATTATTTGTTGATGAATATGTAGGCCCCGGTTATGTCATTGAGTATGACATGATAGCTGCCGGCGGGCACGACAATGTTGGGTCCGCCGGTTGTGCCATATCCGTAAGGGAAGGTATCGGCGCCCCAGTTGGTGCTCCATCCCGCGTTGGTGAACTTGACCTCGGAATCCGCTTCCAGCGTGAGATCGAAATACCAATCATGGTTGACAGCTCCTGCAAAGGTGTGGACTGGATGCAAGGGATTGTTGCCGGCGGACCACTCGTCGAAACCACCGGTGATGAAAAGTTCGCCGTCACCGAACGTGGCGGGATCGCCTTCGTACGGCGTGATCGTCAGGACATCGTTCTTGGTGTCGAGCTCGACCGTGTAATAGCCGTTGGACGGCACAACGATGTTGTTGGAGCCGCCGTCGTTCTTGACATAGCCGCCGTCTCCCTGGCCCCACTGGTCATCCCATCCGCCGGGCACGCGCACGAGCTTGAAGCCGTCCGTGGTAAGGTATCCGGTATAGGTAATGACGCCGGTGCCGTCGTTCGGATCATAGGTCTCGCCGGCTTTCGGGAACATAGGCGTTATCGAAGAGCCGATGGCACTGCCCCATCCACCGTCACCGATGCAGGCACCGATCAGGTACCATATCTGCGGCGGGGCGGCGGTCAATGCGATATAATACGGAATGCTCGTGAAGGTCACTTCATTGGAAAATACGTCTTCGGCTCCGTTGAGTACCGACTTCACGCGGACATGCACCGTCTGCTCCGCAGGCACGCCGTCCTCATCCCACCCGCCGAGCACGCATACGGCACGGGCGAAATCGGCGCCGCTTACCGCCGCGGTGGTGGTCGTCACGGGATCGAATTCATAATAGTCCGCCGTCAACGAGCCGCTTTCGTCCGCCGAAGCTTCCTTGTAGGAGACGGAATAGGACCCATTGAGGGACACCTGCACGCTATAGGTGGATACCACGGGGAATCCGCCGTAATCCGGTACGCCCCAGTCGAATACGAGACTTTCCGTATTGGCCAGATCCACCGCCTGGGACACGAACGCCGGCGAAGCGAGCGTGAAAGACTCCGGCTGCATAAGCGTCGGATTGGAAGAATTGTCATCCGAGCATGCGGCGGACAGGAATGCCGCGCCGAGCATAATGAACGCTGACTTTAATATTCTTGTTTTCATATCAGATGTCATTTAATATCAATAACCGGGATTCTGCACCAGATTTTCGTTGGCGGTAAGATCCGAAGTGGGTATCGCGAAAATGTTCCGGGTGGCGGGGAAGTTCGTTCCTTCATATACGCCGCCTTTCCATCTCCACGTATAGCTGGACCCGCCGAATTTTCCGAAACGGATCAGGTCCATCCTGCGCCTGCCCTCGAAGAAGAATTCGCGGCTCCATTCGTCGCATATTTCGTCAAGGGTCCAGGACACTTTCGCGGGGGCGTTGGCCCGGGCACGCAGTTCGTTAAGATACGAGATGCCCTCGGACGTAACGGTGCCGCCGTTCTGGCGTGCGGTGGCTTCGGCATAGGTGAGCCATGCCTCCGCGGCGCGCATGATGAAGAAGTCAGTATCAACGTACTGGTTGTGATGTCCGGCCGAACGGTCGGTATAGATGTTGTTGAATTTGGCGACCGCGAAACCGTCCGTGTACGTGCCGACGTCTTCGTTGTCAAGCTTTCTGCCTACGCCGTAGAACAATGCCCTGTCATCGCCGGCGGCACTGACCATGCCGTCCACGTCGGCCTCGGGAGCATTTCCGTTGGGGAAGAACTTGTTGACGAGGTCAGGACGCGCCCTGTTGCCGTTCCAGCTTTCGGAAGTTCCCGTAGGGAAATCGCCGCCCGCCGTCGAAGCGATGAGGAACAGCGAAGCTCCCCAGCTCGCGGTCTTGAGACCGTCCTGCAGGATGGGGAACACGGCCTCCACGGTGGCGGAAGACTCGCCGTTGTCGCCCATGAACAGCATCTGGTAAGCGCTGAAGCCGTTGCGGCCTGCGGTGTTGAGCCCGTAAGGGGAATCGATGACCTTCTTGGCGTAGGTCGCGGCATCACTCCAGCGGGCCGTGCCCGTATAGACCTCGGCGTTGAGATACAGACGTGCAAGGAGGAGCCAGTCGGCGGCCCTGTCCACGCGGCCGTAGCCGCCATCGGCCGAAGTCTTCACCTTCGGTTCGGAAAGCTCAGGCTCTATTTCAAGAAGTTCCTGCTCGATGAACTGGAATACGTCGGCGCGGCTGGCCTGCTCGGGCTTGCCGGAGATGATGGCCGTCACGAACGGGATGTTGCCGAATGCGTCCATGGCCAGATAATAGTGGAATGCGCGCAGGAAACGTATTTCGGCAGTCTTTACGGCGTCTGCGTCGGCAGCCACCTCAAGATAGTGGTTGCAATAGGTGATGGCCGTATAAAGCCGGTAGTACAGACCGCGGAGCATCGGGTGGCTCGCATCGTAGGAATTGAAGCAGAAAGCGGAAATGCCTTCGTCGCCCCATCCGCATATCGCTTCGTCGGTGGTGAGCTCATTCGAGTTCCAATACTGGCGGACATAGCCGCTGGTGCCGCCGTCGATGCCCTCCACGTCGACGTTGCCGTCGCCTGAAGAATTTCCCGCCATCGCCATGGTGCCGTAGCACTTGTTGAACAGGTAGTCGGGATCATCCAAAAGGGCCAGGTTCGGATCGATGGGCGTAACGTTCAGATCATTCACGCATGCGGTGAAGCCGAATACCATGAGGGCCCCCGCAAATATAGATGTGATATAACGTTTCATTGTTCTGTTCATTTTAAATTAAAAGTTCAGGCTAAGTCCGAGGATGAACGAAATCGGCCTCGGATAGAGATTGTTGTCGATTCCTCCGAACACTTCAGGATCGATGCCGTCGTATTTGGTGATGGTAAACACGTTGGAGGCGGTACCGTAGATACGCCCTGCAAGGCCTTTGTACTTGTCGGTCTTGAAAAGATTCTCGAAGCTGTAGCCGAGGGTGATGTTGTCGCACTTGAGGAAGGAGCCGTTCTTTACGAAATAGTCCGAAAGAACCCAGTCATAAGTCTGCCAGTTCTTGGCAAGGACGGCGGTGGGACGGTTGGAAAGATAGCTTCCGAGAGCCCATATCTCGCTTGAACTTATGTTGCTCGCTCCGGCATATACGTCGTTGTAGACATAGTTGCCGAGGCTGAGGCGGAACGACATGCCGAAGTCCCAGTTCTTGTATTCCAGGCGTGAGGACAGGCCCATCGTGACGGGAGCCATGGGGCTCTTATAGAAATACTTGTCGCTCTCGTTTATCTGGCCGTCGCCGTTGCGGTCCACCACTACGCCCTCGAGGGGAACTCCGTTCTTGTCGTATACCTGCTGATATACGTAGAACGAGCTGGCCGGATGCCCTACGGCATGGGCCTGAGCCGTGTTGCCGGTACCGGAAGATATGCCGCCGGTCGGCACGTAATAATCCGGATCACCCCCCCCGTTGAGGTCGGTGATCTCGTTCACGTTGTAGGTGGCGTTGTAGCTGAGTGTCCAGAACCAGTCGTCGGTCTGGAGCACCTTGTAGTCGAGAGTCAGTTCCGCACCGCGGTTCCGCAGGGAGCCGATGTTGGTCGTTACCTGATTCTTGAAATTGGAGCCGGCCGCCACATACGCCGTATTGAGCAGGTCGGTGGTCTTCCTGTCGTAAAGGTCGACGCTGCCGGTGAGGCGGTCGTTCATGAAACCGAAGTCCAGGCCGATGTTGGCCGTCGTGGTGGTCTCCCACCTGAGGTTGGCGTCATAGGCCATAGGACGGTACATCTGGCCGTCTCCCGTGACGGGATATTTGGTGTCGGTGCCGGTGGCGGCCTCATAGATGGCGAAATAGTTATAGTCGCCGATGCCGTCCTGCTGTCCGGTCTGTCCCCATCCGAGACGGAGCTTGAGATCGCTCAGCACGTCCACGTTCTTGAGGAAGCTTTCCTCCTTCACTTTCCATGCGAACGCGAAGGACGGGAAAAGCGACCAGTGCTGACGGAAACGCGAAGATCCGTCGTAACGCACCGTGGCGGTAAGCAGATAGCGGTCGAGGAGGGAGTAGTTGGCGCGGCCGAAGAACGACACGAGATAATTCTCGGTCCTGTAGTTATAAGGCACGTGGGCCGTCTCCTGTCCGCGCAGGGCGGGATCGTTGTTGGTCTGTGGATAGTATCCGTTATAATCGTTGTACTGCTTTCTCCAGAAATGCTGCCACTCGTAGCCGACCATTGCGTCCACATGGTGGATCTCCTTGAAATCCTTATTGTACTGGACATAGGTGTTGAAGGAGAGGTTGCGCTTGGTAATCTCGTCGTAGCCGTAGCTTCCGTAATAGATGGCGAGAGGGGAAGTGGGCTGCACATTGGTGTCCTGCCGGCCGTAGGAGAGGTCGGCGCCGGCGGTCATGTGTATTCTCAGGTCCTCGAATCCGTGCACCTTGTAATCCACCTCGGCGCTTCCTATGACCGAACGGCTTTTGGCCTTGTCGGACCTCAGGTCGAGCATGGCGACGGGGTTGTTGGTACCGTTGCGGTTCAGGGTGTTGGGCCAGCTGGAGTCATTGAGGGCGGAACCGTCCAGTTTCCATGCGAAATAGCCGCCGAAGTTGTCACGGTCGGGAGAAACGGTGTCGTAGACGCTCTGAGTAGGGTCCATCCTGACCGCTGCGCCGATGGCGCCGGTGTCGGCATAGGAGCTCCACGCATACATGCCCTTCGCGCTGAGATTCACGCTGAGGTGGTCATCGAGGAACGTAGGGTTCAGGTTCAATGAAACGGTCGCACGCTTGAAGTCGGTGGTCTTGAGAATACCGGACTCGTCTGTGAAGCCGAGGGACACGCGGTAAGGCAGGTGTTTGGTGGCGCCGGTCAGAGTGACGCTATGGTCGTGGCTGAACGCCTTGCGGTAGATAAGATCCTGCCAGTTTGTATTGGCCGTGCCGAGCGCCCTCGTGGCGTCATGGTCGGGACCGTACATCTCGGTGACGAACTGGCGGAACTGGTCGCCGTCCATGACCTCGATGGTCTTCTTCTTCATGCTGAGGGTGGCGCTGCCGTTATAGGAAACGGCAGGAGCCTGATTCATGCGGCCTTTCTTAGTGGTGATGATGATGACGCCGTTGGATCCGCGCGATCCGTAGATGGCCGTCGCAGAGGCATCCTTGAGCACGTTGAAGCTCTCGATGTCCTGCGGGTTCACCATGGAGAGTCCGTTGGAGAGGCCTTTGACGCCCACGTTGTCCATGGCGATGCCGTCAATGACGATGAGAGGCTCGTTGCTGGCGTTGAGGGACGAGCCGCCGCGGATACGGATGGTCGAGCCGCCGCCCGGGGAACCGCCGCCGCTCGTGACATTGACGCCGGCCACCTTGCCGGAGAGCAGGTCCTGAGGGTTGACGATGACGCCCTTGTTCTTGGTATCGGGCTTGAGGGCCGTCACTGAACCGGTAAGGTCATTCTTCTTCACCGTACCGTAACCGATGACCACCACGTCGTCAAGGAATTCGGTATCCTCGACGAGGACGACGGTGGCCGGAACGGCCGAAGCGCGGAAAGTCTGCGTTACATAGCCGATACAGCTGATTTCCACCACCGCATCGGCACTTGAAACTGTCAGGATGAAGTCTCCGTCGAGGCCCGTAGACGCCCCGTTGGTCGTACCCTGTTCGAAAACAGTCGCCCCGACCACGGGACCGATGGCATCAACGACGACTCCTTTTACCTGTACTCCGCTCTGAGCGGATACGGCAAGACCGGCGATGCAGAACAGCACCGCGGTCATCATAGCAGTCATAATCTTTTTCATTATCTGATATTTGGTTATTTAAACTAACGTACAACGTTATTCTTTCTTTTCCTTCACCGCGGAGACGGCGGCCGCTCCCAGGACAAGCAAGATGCCGGCGATGGCGAGCATCATTGGCTGAGAGCCTCCCGTGAGCTTCAGGAGGAATCCGCCGCAGAGCGCCGCCACGATCTGGGGCAGGCAGATGGTGCCGTTGAAAAGTCCGAGATAGGTACCCATGTGGTCTCCCTTCAGGGAGTTCGTCAGAATGGTGAACGGCAGCGCGAGCATGGCCGCCCAGGCGAACCCGATGAGGAAATACGAGGCGAACAGCAGATACCTGTCATGCACGAACATGACGGAAATGAATCCTGCCGCCCCTACGAGGAGGCTCACCGCGTAGGCGAGCTTGTGCGAACGGAACCTCGGCAGCACCGTGGCCCATATTATCGAGCCGACGGCCTGCACCGCAAACACTACCCCGACCCAGTTGCCGGCGGCCTGGTAGCCTGCGGAGCTCACGTCTGACGTGCCCCAGCAGTTGGCTGCGATGGCCCCGTTGGAATAGGTCCACATATACATGAAGGCGGCCCAGCAGAAAAACTGCACCAGCCCGACAGTCCAGAAAGCCTTGGGCGCCCTGACGAGAAGACGGAAGACGCCTACCTTCTCCTGCTTGCCGGAAGGCGTTTCTGCAAGTCCGTGGAACTCCGCATATTCCTTCGGAGGCATTTCCTTGACTTTCACCGTCGTATAGATGACGCACAATATCAATATGGCGGCGCCTACGTAAAACGAATAGATGACGGAGTCGGGGATCACCCCTTCCGGCGCGGTGTTGGCGATGCCGAGGGCGGCGAAGATGAACGGAAAAAGATATCCCACGAGGCTGCCCGCATTGCACAGAAAGCTCTGGATGGAATATGCCGTGCCTTTCTGTTCTTCGTTCACCATGTCGCCCACGAGCATCTTGAACGGCTGCATGGCCACGTTGATCGAGGTGTCGAGGAACATCAGGGAGATGAGGCCGAAAATCATTGCCCCGCCCACGGCCATGTGGAAACTGCCGGCATTGGGCAGCAGGCACATTACCAGGACGGAAATCAGGGCCCCCACGAAAAGATACGGGATGCGGCGCCCGAAACGGCACCACGTGCGGTCGCTCAAAGCCCCGATGACAGGCTGGACTATGATGCCCATCAGCGGCGGAAGAATCCAGAAATAGCTCAGGTTGTGAGGATCCGCGCCGAGGGTGGCGAAGATTCGGCTTATATTCGCGCTCTGCAGGGAATATGCGATCTGAACTCCGAAAAATCCGAAGCTGAGATTCCACATCTGCCAGAAAGTCAAGTTGCGTTTCTGCATATGGTTATCAATTATGTTTCAGTGTACGCATGTGGTCGGCATGCATGACAAAAATAACCGATATTGACTTATATTGTTCCGCAAGTGAAATATTTGACGATGAAGTGTTCATTTTTCGGGACGAACGGAAATCTTTTTTTGTCATTGAAGAAGTTTTTGCTTATCTTGTGGAGGTCGATCAAACGACAGGATACTCTATTTGTCAGGACCTTATGCAAAAAATAAGCACGGCCGCGCTCATACATGGATTCGCATTGCTGCATGCGGTGGTAACCATCCTGTGCCTCGTCTTGGGCATAGGGGATTCGCTGCCGCTTACGCTGCTTTCGATGACGCTGACGGTGCTGATCTGCATAAGGGCGGAGTTCTCCGTGGAATTCACGGCCATCAGCGTCATACTCGTGAACATAGGCGGATTCATACTCGGCACGCTCGGGGCCGACCTCATAGGAAGCATAGTGCACAACGCCCTCGCCGTGCGTTCCGCGGCCACGTTTGTCACCACGGAGGTGATGGGATGGTCCATGCATCTTTTCGCCCGCAGCTTCCATCCGGCGGGGAGCGCGGACGACGACCGCCGCCGTTCATGGCACGAATCCATAGGCTGGCTCGTGTTCGCGGTGCTGGCGGTATTTTTCCTCAGGCTCGCGGTGAACATAATATTCCAGACCAGCCTGTACGAAGACATGGAGATATTCTCCATATTGTCGGACTTCCTCCGTAATTCGCTGCTGCTCATCCTTCTCATCTCCATCACGGCGCTGTTCATCTGCACGCCCCCGGCCAAAGGCATCAAGAACCGCTTCGCGGCTTCGGCGGCGACGGTCCTTTTCATCCTCGCCATTTCCGCCGCCGCTGCGGCATTCCATTGCAGCGGGCTTCCCTTCCGCTTCGACATTCCCATATCCCGCAAGGCATTCAGCCAGGTCATACTCATTTCAGGGCTCGTCGAAGTGACGCTGTACGCCGTCATATACATGATACGCTTCGCCGCGGACATGCACGCCGAAGTGATCAAGGAACGGGAAAAGACGCACCAGGCCGAATTCCGCTACATGACGCTGAAGCAGCAGATGAACCCGCATTTCCTGTTCAATTCCCTCAACATACTCGACTCCCTCATAACCGAAGGCAAGCAGGAAGACGCGAGCCGGTACACGCACAAGCTGGCCAACGTCTACAGGTACATGCTCCAGCACGAAGGGGAAAAATTAGTGCAGCTGAGCGAAGAGATACGCTTCGCCGACATGTACAAAGAGCTGCTGCTCGTACGCTTCCCCTCCGGGCTCGTCATAGAGGCCGGCATCCGGGATGAGGACATGTCCCGCTACGTGGTTCCGTGCAGCCTGCAGCTCCTCATCGAAAACGCCATCAAGCACAACGCCATATCCGCGGACAGGCCCCTCGTCATCCGCATCTCCTCCGACGGGAAGACACTGTCGGTGTACAACAACGTAAATCCCAAGGTCAGCGAGCCCCAGTCGACCGGGCTCGGCCTTAAATATATACGGCAGCAATATGCTGACTTGAGCGGCACGGCTCCCGACGTGCGTTCCCTGCCGGGAGAATATTCGATCAGACTGCCGCTCCTATGAAACAGGAGGTAAACAATGAACGACAAATTCAAAACGCTGCGGACGCTGATAGTTGAAGACGAGCCTCTGGCACAAAGAAGCCTCGGCAACCTTCTCGCGGAAAACTTTCCGGAAATAATGATAGCCGGCATCACGGACTCGGTAAAAGGGACCGTAGAATGGCTGTCGGCGCTCGAAGCCAAAGGGACTCCGGCCCCCGACATCATTTTCATGGACGTGGAACTTGCCGACGGCAACTGTTTCCAGATTTTCGACAAGGTGCGCATAAAGTCCAACGTCATCATGACTACGGCCTACGACAGCTATGCGGTGAAGGCGTTTGAAATAAACTCAATAGACTATCTCCTGAAGCCTATAGAGACGGCGGCCCTCATAAGGGCCGTATGCCGCGCCAAGGAAAGGATCTCGGCAGCTGACGCAGCCGCACTGCCGGACATCCGCAAGATAATGAGCGTATTCAACTCCATGACGGCCGGAGAGGAAAGCCCGGCCCGGACGGAGACCGGACTTCCCGGCGGCAGGAGGAAAGACAAGTTCCTGATCAGGCTCAACGACAGGATAGTCCCCGTAAGCACCAGAAACATAGCATATTTCTACTCCGAGGCAAAGAACTCGTACATAGTCACCTACGATGACTTTACATATGTGCTCGACGATCCGCTGGACACGATAGAGCGCGAAATAGACCCCGGCGCTTTCTTCAGGATATCGCGCAGCTGCATAATATCCGAAAACGCTATCGACAGCATATCGAAACTTCTCGGAGGACGTCTCAGGATCACCCTGAAAAAAGGCATACGCACCTACCCCGAGCTTATCGTAAGCAGGGCGAGGGCCGACTCGTTCCTGGGCTGGCTCGACCGGTAGACCGGCAGGCAGTTTTCCTATTGAGTTACACGTTCCTGCCCGACTCAGATATGAGACGGCGCAGACGTGCGTTCAGTTCATCATTGGCTATAAGGCTTTCCAGCGTGCAGTGCATGCGGTAACGCCAATAATGGCGGGGCTCGGCGGGCACGTTTATCCTCTCGTCGGCAGGATTTCCCCCGTATCTGACGGCACCGTCAACGGAAAGCCAGTCCTGAATCGGCAGCACGGCCAGCATGGCCGGCGATTTCATATGCTGCTCCACAATCATTTCGCAAAGCCACGGCTCGCAGTAATAAGGCACATCGCCGCCGCATCCGAGCACATTGCGGTAGAACCTTGCGCTCAGTCCGCGGTCTTCCTCCCACCATGCGCGGAGCGTGGAGGTATCATGCGTGCCGGTGGCGCATACGCACCAATACGGATACGAGGATGGCCGCCCGAACTCCTCGTCAAGGGACTTGGGCATGCGCTGTATTTCCAGCGAAAGGATGTTCAGGTCGTTCATCGTATCGGGCACGCAGGCCGGGATCATCCCCAGGTCCTCGCCGCAGGCCAGCATGCCGGTGGCCCGCAGCAGGTCTGGAAGTTTGGCGTATGCCGAATCTTTCCAGAAAACATTGTGCCTCCTGTAGAAGAAATCATCGTACAGATTGTCGAAGGCCCTTTTCGCGCCCTCGTCGAGCGCGGCGTACGCAGTCGTGTCGCGGGCCGCGATGCGCGGATGCCAGAACCCTTTCCTGCGCGGATCCTCGAGGAAAAGCACGTCGCTCTCCCCTTTGCCGCCCGGACGGGTATAGCGCGGATCCTTCATGTCGAATCCCATGCCCGCAAGCTCACCGGAACTGTACGGCAGCGCCGGGCTGAAATGTCCCATCAGGCCGCTCTTGTATTGGCAGGGAATTTCCCAGATGCGGAAAAAGCCGAGTATGTGATCTATGCGGAACGCATCGAAATATTCGTTCATCTTCCTGAGGCGGGCCTTCCACCATGCGAATCCCGTCCTGGCCATTTCCTCCCAATTATAGGTGGGGAAGCCCCAGTTCTGTCCGTCGGCCGAGAAAGCGTCCGGCGGAGCCCCGGCCTGGGAATCAAGATGGAACAGCTCCGGATTGGTCCATGCGTCGGCGCTGGTGCGGCTGACGCCTATCGGCAGATCCCCTTTCAGGGCCACGCCATGATTGTGGGCGTATTTTACCGCGTCCTTGAGCTGCTGGTCGAGGCAATATTGTACGTAACAATGGAAAGCGATTTCATCCTTGTGCGCACGGGCATAGGCGTCTGCCGCGGCTCCGGAGCCGTATTTGGCATATTTTCCCCATTTGGAGAAATCCGCCGTGCCGAATTCGTCCCTTAGGGCGCAGAAAACGGCATAAGGCTTGAGCCAGAAAGCGTTCCTGTTCACGAAATCCATATAGTCCGGCGATGCGGCCACGTCTTCCTTCCTCTCGTCGAATGCGATGCGCAGCAGGCGCATCTTCTCCCTGTTTACCCTCTCGTAGTCTTCCGCGGGAAGGGCGTTCAATTCGTCGCGCAAAGTGCGGTAATCCTTGCCGGCGCGTACTCCGGCATCAGGGAGATGGATGAACTGCGGATGCAGGGCGAATGAAGAATTGGCATTGTAGGGGTACGAATCCTGCCACGTGCCCGTCATGGCCGTGTCGTTGACGGGAAGCAGCTGGATGACATTCTGCCCGGTGGCCGCCGCCCAGTCTACAAGTTTCTTTATATCATTGAATTCCCCGACGCCGAAACTGTCTTCGGTACGCAGCGAGAATACCGGCACCGCGGTGCCCGCGCCCCTCCACGGAACGGTGCGGAAGACATGCCATGAATCCGCCAGCACGAGGCGCCTTCCCTTTTCGGGAATCTCCGGAAGCACATGATTCGGGCCCTCCTCCCATAGGATATGGCGCAGTGTCTTGCGGTCCACTATCACGAATTTATATTCCGCGGCATCCTTCATGTTGAGCGTAACGTCCCAGAGGGGAAAACGGCTGTCGTCGAGCAGCGTGACTTTCTGCCAGTCGCCGAGTGTTCTGCCGCTTCCGGCGATCGCCACCGCCTGATCCGGACGCACCTCGGGAGCCGTAACGACGAACGTGACATTGCCGGCGCCGCGATATTTGCCGGGATCGGCCTTCCTGCCCGAAGGGCGCTTGAAGATGACGTCGGTGAAAGCCGAAGACCAGAACGCGGAGCCTGCGGGACGGTCCGTCCAGCGGTCGCGTATCTCCATGACCTCCGGAGCGGCGCCGGAAGGCCGCACGAAACGGTGTCCGCGCCATTCCCTGCGCACGGTGACGCCGTCCCTCACCACTTCGAAACCGTATTTGCAGCCGTCGGCGAAATCGCCTTCCTGAAGTTCCGCACGCCAGAGTCCCTGCGGCGAGCTTTCCATTTCCCTGCGCCTGTCGCCGATGCGGAGCACTATCTTCTCTCTCCACGAGGTCAGGTAGTGCATCGTTATTATTATTTTCATGTCAGAATAATTATGCAGTTTGTCATCAGGTTTCGAATTTATAACTTTTTCCCGACATTGTCAACAAACTGTCAGGAACGAAGCCTGTTCCAGCCTATGATCGGAAGCAGAATGGATATGACGCACGCCGCCACCCAGAAAATCGAAACGGGCATGAAATTATAGACGTCTCCCGCGGAGAAGAACTGGATGAGGTAGCCGCTGGCCACGTCCTGAATGGACGCCGCGACGTAGCTTGAAATTCCCACTATGCCGAGAGCCGCTCCCGTAGCCCTCCGCGGCACTATGTCGAGAGCCATCAGCCCGGTGACTATGCAGAACAATATCCCGATGGCGAGGCTGAACATGGACACGTAAAATATGTTGGCCGCATACCCGCCGCGCGTGAAAAGGAACAGCGCGAGGGACGCGAGGCACAGCAGGCCGGAAATCACCACCGGACGCACCCTGTTTCCGCGGAACACGACGTCCGAGAGCCAGCCGGCGCACACGGTGCCCGCCACGCCGAACGCCTCTGAAAAGGCTATTATCTGGGTGGAGCTTTCAAGCGAAAAATCCTTGGCTTTCTGGAGGAACAGCACTCCCCAGCCGCTGACGGCGTACTGGGTTATGTAGATGAACGCGCTCGACAAGGCTATTACCCATATTCCCGGATGCCGTATCACCATGGACTGCAGCTTCTTTATGGGCATGGAGTCCGTCTTCTGGGGCTTTTCCCCGGCTATCTCCTGCACCGGCGGCAGCCCCTTGCTTTCCGGAGTGTCGGAGACGAGGAAAATTATCAGAATGACTCCGACGAGCCCGGCCAGCGCCGAGAAGAAAAAGCCTCCCTGCCATCCCAGGGCTCCCACAACAAAGCCTATGCTTATGAACGTCAGGAATTTGCCCACATAGGGCGTGGCGCTGAATATTGTATAGAATGTGCCGCGGCGGTTGAGCGGAAACCAGCGCGACAGGCTTATCACGCCCGGAGGCGACCCCATGGACTGCGCCCATCCGTTCAGGCCCCAAAGCAGGGCGAACGCCACGAACATTATGGTTCCGGTCCTGAAGTCCACGAATCCCAGAAGCCCCATCAGCAGGTTTATCGCCGCCGAAACGGCAAGGCCCACGGCCATGAAACGCCGTATGTTGCAATAATCCGCTATGAAGCCGCTCACGAATTTGCCTATGGCATATATCAGCAGCATGGCGGAACCGATGATGCCGAGCTGCCCGGCGCTGAGCACTCCTTCGTCTATAAGGGGCTGTTTCACGATGCTGAGCACCATGCGGCATACATAATAAAGGCTGTAGCCTGCGCATACGCCCACGAAAGTGCGGTTGCGCAATTTTCTGTACCGCGCCCCGATTTCCGAAGCCGGCACCTTGTCCCGTGCGGGGGCGCTTGTCCTGAAATATGAAATAAGTGACATTACGCGATTGTCGTTATGAAGTCCTGCCGACGAGAGAGTCGGCGAAACGGGCGAGCACGGCGTACTCCGGGCCGTCCTTGCCGAAAACTGCCGCATGGGCCATGGCGGACGAATGCAGGCGCACGATTTCCTCCTTTGCGGCCGCGTCCATGCCGAGCCGGACGTACATTTCCTTGATGCGGGCTATTTTGGCGGCCTTTTCCTCCTCGCCCTCGGCATCCGCGGCAAGGGCTTCCGTCAAGCCGGGATCGGCCGCGCGCACCGTCATCCAGACTTTCTTCTTGTTGATTATGTCGCCGCCTATGGGCTTGCCGAATACTTTTCCGTCGCCGAATGCGTCCAAATAGTCGTCGGCCACCTGAAACGCCAGTCCGAGGTCATAGCCGTACCTGTACACGGCTTCGCATATAGCGGCGGGCGCTCCGGCGGCCAGGGCCCCCGTCTTGGCGGCGCAGGCTATGAGCACGGCGGTCTTGAGGCCTATCATCTCCATATACTGATCCATGCTCACGCTCTCCGTCTTTTCGAAATCCATGTCGTACCTCTGCCCTTCGCACACCTGTGCGGCCGTCTCCGAAAACAGGTCCAGGATGGCCGGGAGCGCCGCCGCGGGGGCCTTGGCCATGTGCCTGTAGCTCTCTATGCACATGACGTCCCCGGAAAGGACGGCAGTGTCCGTGTCCCATTTGCACCACACCGTGTCGCAGCCGCGGCGGAGCGGGGACTTGTCCATGACGTCGTCGTGTATGAGGGTGAAAGTGTGGAATATCTCCAGTCCCGCCGCCGGCTCCAGAATCTCCTGCGGCAGGCTGTCGCGGAACAGCGAATACACCGTCAGGCAAAGTTTCGGGCGGAGACGCTTGCCTCCCACGTTTATCATATACCGCAATGGATCGTACAGCCCGCGGGGCGCGGACGGAAACAGATCCCGCCGGAAAAGTTCGCCGACGGCGGCTTCGATGACATTTTCATATATCATATATCACGGACGACGTTTAAAAAGCGCGTAAAGATATATCATTAATTTGAATCGGCAGTTAAAAATCGTAAAAAACGTAGGAAACGGCTATATTTGCAGAATGATTAAAGGAACCGCCACGGTAGTCAAAAATGCAGGAAGCCATTACCTGCTGTCCGAGCTTCCGCTCTGGGAGCCGTTTCCGGCCGTGCTGAGGGGACGCATCCGACTGAAAGCCAGCGACATCACCAACCCCATCGCCGTCGGGGACATCGTCGAATACGAGGCCGGCGGGCGGGAAGACATGGCCGTCATAACAGGCATATCGGACAGAAAGAACTATGTGATCAGGCGTTCTACGAATCTTTCGCGCCAGGCCCATATCATTGCGGCCAACGTGGACATGGTCTATGCGATAGTGTCCCTTTATTTCCCGGAAATAAAGCTTCCGTTCCTTGACCGGCTGCTCGTCACCTGCGAAGTCTACGGCGTTCCGGTCACCATCGTGCTGGCCAAGACTGACCTGTACCGCGAGCCTGCCCGTGAAGAGATTCTGCGGTTCCGAGGCATATACGAGAACGCGGGCTACAGGGTGATCGAAAGCTCCGTACGCGACGGCAGCGGCATCGACGAGCTGCGGGAAGCCTGCAAGGGCGCCGTCAATCTTTTTTCCGGCGAATCCGGAGTAGGCAAATCATCGCTGATAAAGGCGCTCGATCCGGGCCTAAGTCCCAAGACGGGCGACATTTCCGTCGCGCATCTGCAGGGCAGGCACACCACATCGCTCTACGAGATGTACAGGCTGTCATCCGGAGGATACGTGATAGACAGTCCGGGGCTCAGGGGCTTCGGCCTTGTGGACATGGAAAAGGACGAGATAGCGAAATATTTCCCTGAGATGCTCAGGGCCTCGGAAAAATGCCGTTTCACCCCGTGCACGCATACCCATGAGCCCGGATGCGCCGTCAAGGCCGCCGTAGAGAGCGGGGAAATAGCCCCGGAACGGTACGCGTCATATTTAGGAATGCTGGAAGAAGACAGGAAATTCCGATGAAAGCGAAAGGTCTCAACAGGGAGATGCTTAGGCTTGCCCTGCCGAGCATCCTGGCCAACATAACGATTCCCCTCGTGGGAATGGTGGACATAGCCATCACCGGACATCTCGGGAGCCTCGCGGCCGGAGGGGCCTCGGCGGCCGCCTTGATCGGGGGCATATCCATAGGCTCCATGCTCTTCGACCTGCTGTACTGGAACTTTTCGTTCCTGAGGGTAGGCACCGGAGGAATAACGGCGCAGGCGTACGGCCGCTGCAGAAAGGCCGAGGCGGACTCAGACGTGTCCGCGGCCGGGGCCGCCCTGCGCGAATGCGCCGACGCTTTCGGCAGAGCCGTAGGCATATCGGTCATCTCCGGCGTAATCCTGATAGCCCTGCAGTGGCTGATCGTGCAGGGCGCCTTTCTGCTCATACAGTCTTCGCCGGAAGTGCGCGACCTCGCCGGACGGTATTTCCGCATCCGTATATGGGCGGCCCCGGCCAGTCTGAGCCTCTATGCGCTCAAAGGCTGGTTCATAGGCATGCAGGACACCGTAAGCTCAATGCTCACCGACCTTACGGTCAACTTCGTGAACATAGGCGCAAGCTGCCTTCTCGCCTTCGGCGCGGGGCGGATCGCAGGGATAGGATACGACGGGGTCGCGGCCGGCACCGTCGCCGCGCAATATTCCGGACTCGCACTGGCCCTCGCAATAGTGCTCGTCAAATACAGGAAGCGTGTGTTCCGGGGCTACGGACCGGGCGACATACTTTCGGCGCTCGGCTTCGGAAAGGCCGGGAAAGCCCGCAGAGGCGAGCTGCGCCGGTTCTTCTTTATGAACGCGGACCTTCTGGTACGCTCGCTGTGCTTTATGGCGGTCTACAACGGATTCACCATCATATCGGCCCGCTACGGGGACACCATGCTCGCGGCAGGCTCGGTCATGATGAAGATAATGCTGGTGTTCTCGTATTTCACGGACGGATTCGCCTATGCGGGAGAAGCCATGACAGGCAAATACATAGGCATGAAGGACAAGGCCCGCACCACGGCCACGGTCGGACTGTCGTTCATGTGGAGCATGGGCATAGCCTGCATATTCGGGGCTGTCTACATTCTGGCAGGCACGGGGCTCATAAAGTTGATGACTTCCGACGCCGCGGTGATCGAGGCTACAGGAACTTTCCTGCCCTGGCTCATGCTCATGCCGTTTTTCGGCTGCCCGGCATTCACATGGGACGGCATATACATAGGCGCGGCGGCCACAGCGGCGGCGCGCAACTCGGCTATTTTGTCAATGATTGCATTCTTGGCCACATGGTTCATATGCATCGCGGCATTCAAGGGAGTTCCGGCCATGCACATCCTCTTCGCTGCCTATTTCGCGCACCTGTCGGCAAGGACGGTCTACCAGACGGTTCTTTACAGGAAAGCCGTCATAAAACCGCATTTCGGCTAAGAAGACAATTTCCACAGATACACCTTGTCGCCCCTGTGCGGATGGACCGCACCGTCTTCGCCCTGCCCTGCGGAAGGTACGGCGACGGAGCAGCTTTCGCCCTTGCCGGCCGTCACAGTTTCTTTCATGGCCACGCGCAGATCGCTTACGGTCATCTCAATGACTCCGGTTGTACGTCCTATTATCAGGATATCGTCTCCCGTCTGCAGAGGCTCCGACTCGACGAGGATTTCGGCCACGCCGATACGGCTGAACCAATTGGTCACCTTGCCGCAATAAACTTTCCTGCGGGCGGCCCGGCTGCCATAGACATCGCTCCACTCTCCGAGCGGGGCCCCCTGATAATATCCGTCCCAGAAGCCTCTGTTGAACACTTCGGCAAGTCCGACCTTCAGCGATGCGGCCAGTTCCGGAGTGTAGGTGCCGTCGCACACGGCATCGGCGGCCCTGCGGTAGCATGAAGCGCAGCGTTTCACGTATTCGGCGCTTCTCGCCCTGCCCTCTATCTTGAAAACGCGCACGCCGGCATCCGTCATCTTGTCCATGAACTCTATGGTACACAAGTCTTTCGGCGACATTATGTATTGATTGTCCACATTCAGCGACATGCCTGTCTCGATGTCGGTGACTTCGTAGCCGCGGCGGCACAGCTGCAGGCAGGCCCCCCTGTTGGCGGAGGCCCCGTAGGCATGCAGCGAAAGATAGCATTTCCCCGAAACGGCCATGCACAGGGCCCCGTGCGCGAACATTTCTATACGTACAAGTTTTCCGGAAGGGCCGGTGATGTGCCTATCCTCAATCTGACGATGGATTTCCTTGACCTGATCAAGGCGCAGTTCGCGGGCGAGCACGATGACGTCCGCATACGCCGAATAAAATTTCAGGGCCTCTATGTTGGACACGTTGAGCTGGGTGGAGGCATGCACCTCCATTCCGATGCCGCGGCAATACGATATGATCGCCATGTCGGACGCTATGACGGCGTCCACGCCGGCCTCCTTCGCGGCGTCGGCCGTCCTGAAGGCTTCCTCCAGATCCTCCCCGTACAGGATTATGTTGAGCGTCAGATAGCATTTCACCCCGGAGGCCCTGCATATCCGGACGACTTCGGGAAGATCCTCCACTGAGAAATTGTTCGCGGAACGGGAGCGCATGTTCAGCCGTCCCACTCCGAAATAGACCGAATCCGCCCCGCCCCCGACCGCGGCCATCAGGCATTCGAAATTGCCTGCGGGGCACATTATCTCTATCTGCTCCCCGTCCATTTTCAGAACGTCAGCGCGGGCTTGGAAAGGGCTTCCTTCAGCTGGTCGTCATAGCGCAGACGGATTTTTATTCCGGCCTCCTGGAAATAATACCTTACCGCTATCTCCTCCTCGATGAACGGGATTATCTCGTCCTTCTTTAGGCGGAGGAAAGTCTCCTTGTCCATCTCCAGAGCCTTTCCCATGGCGTCGAGCTGCTCCTTCATGGCTTCCGCAAGTCCGTCATTCTCAAGCTCGGACTTCATCTGGTCGTACAGCGTCTTGGCGCCGGACCTGTAGTCGAATTCCCTGGTCTTGGCGAAAGCTACGAAATCCTCGAATTCCTCGTCGGTGAAGCGGAAATCGTCAAGCGCCGGTATGGAGTCGTGGCGGCGCACGTAGTCAAGGACATATTCCTCCACGATGCCGCTCACCACGAGCGAATATGTAATCCTGCTGTATCTGTGGGACTTCACCTCATAGTCCGGAGTGATGCCGCCGCCGTCCTTGACGATGCGCCCGTGCGCCGTCCTGAACTCCCTCGTAAGCGAATCCGGAATAAAGCTGACGCTGCCGTCTTCGTTGCGGCGGCTGTAGTCTATGGCCTGGACGCAGCGGCCGGAAGGCGTATAATATTTAGCGGTGGTCACTTTCAGCTGCCCGTCGTAAGGCAGCGGACGGATGCTCTGTACAAGGCCCTTGCCGTAGGTGCGGGTGCCGATGACGGTGGCGCGGTCCATGTCCTGCAATGCTCCGCAGACTATCTCGGACGACGAAGCCGAACCCGAATCCACCAGCACCACGATCGGAATCAGCGTATCGACAGGCTCGGAAAGCGTCTTGTACTCCTGTTCATAGCCTCCGCCGCGCGAAGTCACCACAAGGGAGCCTTTCGGCACGAAGAGGGAGACTATGTTCACCGCCTCTCCGAGCACGCCGCCGCCGTTGCCGCGCAGATCCAGCACGACTTTTTTCATGCCCTGATCCTTCAGCCTAAGGTATGCGGCCTTCACGTCCTTGCCCACCCCTTCGGTGAACTTGGTCTGCAATATATAGCCTGTAGTATCGTCAAGCATGCCGGCATATTCCACCGAAGGCAGCTTTATCCTCTCCCTGACGACCGGCACATCGATCACGTCGCCGGCTTTCCAGCTCTCTCCGCCGCGCACCTTCTTCACCTTGAATGTCACCGTGGTGCCGGGCTTGCCCTTCATCCTGTCACTCGACTGCTGGCTGGTGAGCCCGTGCACGGAAACGCCGTCTATTTCAAGGATTTCATCTCCGCACACAAGTCCGTACCGGCTTGCGGGCGAACCTTCGTAAGGCTCGTTGATTATGACGTTGCCGTTCACGTCCGGCTTGAATATCACCGCGCCGATGCCGCCGTAGGTGTTGTTCAGCATCATTTCAAGATCATCCTGCTCCTCCTCGGGAATGTACATGGTGTAGGGATCGAGATTCTCGAGCATGGCGTCTATGCCGGCCCTTTCGATGCGGGCCACCGGCAGCGAATCGACGTAATTGGCATTCAGCTCGCGCAGAATGGCGTTCTGTATCTCCACCCATTTCCCGAGGGTGAAACTCTTCGACTGTCCGAAACATGCGGCGGACAGCGCCATGACTGCGGCGGAGACGATAATTTTATTAGTTTTCATAATCTTTTCTGAATGTGACAGCGTCCGGCGCAAGGATTTTGCAACACGCGTGCCATGCGCCGCGCAGAATGCAAATATAGTCAAAAACATGTCGAAACCGCATTTTATTTAGTAACTTCGCACGATTATTACATAAAAGAGATTACGATGAAAAGAAACAAGGGCGGAAAGAAAGCCCACGAAGAAGTAGTGGGAACGGCCCGTATGACGCGCGACGGAAACGTTTTTCTGTCCGTGGAAGGGCAGGATGAAGACATATTCATCAAGACCGCCAAGACGAGGGGAGCCCTCAACGGAGACACGGTAAGGGCCGTGATCACCAAGCAGAAAACCGGCTCCAAACGCAGGGAAGGCGAGATAATAGCCATAGTGGAACGTTCCGGAAAGCCTTTCACGGGCATTCTGCACGTGGTCGGAGGCCAGGCCTGGGTGCTCATGGGCAGCAGGGTGATGCCATACGACATTTCGGTGGAAATTTCAGCAGGCAATGATGCGCATGACCTCCCGGACGGGGTGCTCATGCCGCAGGGAGACGGCACGTTCGCAGTGAGCGGACTGTACGAGGCCGTCGACGGGCAGGCCCGCCCGCTGCAGGTGCGCAGCGGCATGAAGGTGGCCGCAGTGGTCGAAAGATGGGAGAGGCGCGAGCCCAACCCTTCCGGCCGCATCACGGACGTGCTCGGAGAGCCGGGCAGCAACGATGCCGAGATGCATGCCATACTGACCGAATTCGGCCTGCCGTACCGCTTCGACCCCGAAGTGGAGAACGAAGCCGGACGGATTCCGGACAAGATGACCGACAAAGACCTGAAAGGGAGGCGCGACTTCAGGAAAACGCTGACCTTCACCATAGATCCGGCGGACGCGAAAGACTTCGACGACGCCATTTCATTCCGTCCCCTCGAAAATGGCAATTTCGAGGTCGGAGTACACATAGCCGACGTCACATGGTACGTCAGGCCGGGGTCGGCAGTGGACAAGGAAGCGCAGGCGCGCGGCACATCGGTGTATCTCGTGGACAGGACGGTGCCGATGCTTCCGGAAAAACTTTCCAACGAACTGTGTTCGCTGCGCCCCCACGAGGACAAGCTCACCTTCTCGGCCGTGTTCGAGCTGACACCTCTCGCAAAGGTGGCCGGCCAATGGTTCGGCAGGACGGTCATCAATTCTGACTACCGCTTCGCGTACGAGACGGCCCAGGAAGTGATCGAAGCCGGAGAAGAAGGCAATACGGTGCCCACGGACATACGCGACGCCTTGCTGACGCTGCACAGAATAGCGTCCAGACTGCGCAAAAAACGTTTCGCCGCAGGCGCAATCAGCTTCGACCGGCCCGAAATGAAAGTGGAGATAGCCGAAGACGGCCGCCCCGTGAACGTCTACAAAAAGGAAAGCCGCGAAGCCAACTGGCTCATTGAGGAATACATGCTGCTCGCCAACAAGTACGTGGCCGAATTCGTGGCCACCGGAGGCAGGATAGGAGAAAAGGCCATCAAGAATCCGAAGACTTTCGTCTATCGCGTGCATGACCTGCCGAACGAGGAGAAAATAAACGGCCTGCGCGAATTCGCCGGCGCCTTCGGGCACAGGCTCGGCGAGACGGGCGACGGAAAATCGGCCGCCAAGTCCCTCAACGCCCTGCTCGAAGAGACGAAGGACACTCCGGAGTTCTCGGCGATAGAGACTCTCGCCCTGCGGTCGATGGCCAAGGCCGTCTACAGCACCGACAACATAGGGCATTACGGGCTTGCGTTCAAATATTACACGCATTTCACCTCCCCTATCAGGCGCTATCCGGACATGATGGTGCACCGCCTGCTCGCCATGTATCTCAACAATGCGGAAAGCCAGGACAAAAACTATTACACCCTGCAGTGCAAGCATGCCTCCGAACGCGAGGGCATAGCCGCCGAAGCCGAGCGCGAAAGCGTGAAATACAAGCTCGTAGAATTCATGCAGGACAAGACCGGACAGGAGTTCGACGGGCACATTTCCGGCCTTACCGACTGGGGAATGTACGTGGAAATAGAGCCTACCGGCATCGAAGGCATGGTCGCCCTCAGAGAGATGCGCTCGGACTTCTTCGAATTCGACGAATCGGCCTATTGCCTCAGGGGACGCAGGACCGGCAGGCTGTACAGGCTCGGCGACGCCGTGAGAATACGCGTGGCCGGCACCAACCTCGAACAAAAGATCCTCGACTACGAACTCGTGGAAGAAACTGAAGCCCCGGCGCCCGAGAAAGGCCGGAGCGACGTTTTCCGGCACGGACGCAAAGGCAATAGAAAAGACAAAGGCAGAGGCAAAGGCAGAAGCGTCCGTCCGAAGAAAAAGGCCGGGAGATGAATTCAAACAACATTGAATTCATAGTCATCGGCCGCACTCGCTTCGGGGAAAACTCCACTGTACTGCACACGCTCAGCAAGGAATACGGCCGCAGGGGGTTTCTCGTGCGGCCGGGCAAAAGGTCGGCGGCCGCATTGTTCATGCCCCTGAACGTGCTCGAAGCCGACATTTCGGAAAATCCCAGATCCGCGCTGTGGTCCGCACGCAACATAGCCGCCGCATATCCGCTCGCAGGAATACGCGGCAACATACATAAGAACGCCATGACCATGTTCATGAGCGAGGTGCTGTACAGGGTCGTGAAGGACGGGGCCGACGGGGACGGGCTTTTCGAATGGTGCCGCAACAGCATCCTTACTCTCGATGCGCTGCAATCGGACTTCAGCAATTTTCACATACGCTTCCTGTTCGAACTGTCGGCTGAGCTCGGCTTCAGGCCCACGTTCGAAGACATGGCCCCGTTCGCAAAGGAGCATCTGGCCGTAATCGGCCGTTTCATGCGGAGTTCATTCGGAGAATCCATGCTGATCCCCATGACGGGGGCCGAAAGAAACGGCGTGGCGGACGTCCTCCTGCACTACATAGAGTTCCACACGGAGTCCTCCGTAAACGTACGGTCCCTCAGGGTGCTGCGGGAATTATACGATTGACCCGAGATATTCCGCCATGGCGCGCAAAGCCTTGCCCCTGTGCGATATGGCGTTTTTCGCATCTTCGGGGATCTCTGCGACCGTCCTGTCCGGAAACTCGTCAGGAATGAACACCGGATCGTAGCCGAAGCCTCCCGAGCCGGCCCTTTTCATGGCGATGCTTCCCTCCATTGTGCCGTCGAAAAAATGTTTTTCACCTTTAAAGATCAAGGCCACCGACGTCCTGAAGCGGGCCCGGCGGGTGGCATGTCCGGTTTTCAGGCCCAGTTCGCGGGCGATCGACGCCTCGTATTCGAGACGGGCCATTTCCCTGAGCAATTTGTCTATATTGTCGTCAAAAGACTTGTGTTCTCCCGCATATCTGGCGCTGTACACGCCGGGAGCGCCGCCGAGGATTTCCACTTCGAGGCCCGTATCGTCGGCGAAACAATCGAGTCCTGTCCTGTCATAAATATATTGGGCCTTTTGCAGGGCATTGGCTCTCAACGATGTCCCTGTTTCGGGAATTTCTTCGCGGATGCCGGCTTCGGCGGGAGTGACGAGTTCGAATCCCGCGCCCAAGATTTCAGATGCCTCACGCAGTTTGCCGGCGTTGCCCGTTGAAAAAACGATTCTGATCATAACTGCTGTCTGTACTACCAATTAACCGGCGGCAAAGATAACTCTTTTGGCCGACATATAGATTGCTTATTTTTCAGTATATTTGTAAACTATCCGTTTCAGACAAACCACATTTGAGACGGAAATACTTATGAAACATACCATTACCACAGTTTTTGCGGCACTGCTGCCGCTCGCGCTTTCCGCAGTCCCGTACTGGAAAGACGTGAAATCCACAAGCGTCAACGCGGTGACTCAAAGGAGCGAAATCGTGTTCCACCCCGACAGGGAGTCCGCTCTCGTCAAAGGTTTCACCCAAAGTCCCTACTACGTCTCTCTCGACGGGACATGGGACTTCAATTATTATGACGGCGAAAAAGACCTCCCGGAAGGGATAGAGGCGGGAAATGCGCCGTCGTGGCAGAGCATAGAGGTCCCCGGAAACTGGGAGGTGCAGGGCTTCGGCACGGCAATATACGTCAATCAGCCCTACGAGTTCTCCCCCGTCAGGCCCACTCCGCCGCTGCTCCCGGAAAACAATCCGGTCGGCGTGTACAGGAGGACTTTTCCGGTGCCCGAAAGCTGGGACGGACGGCATGTGTTCCTCAACGTGTGCGGAGCCAAATCCGGAGTCTACGTATATGTGAACGGCCGCGAAGCCGGATATCACGAAGATTCCAAGGACCTCGCCCGCTATGACATAACCCCGCTGCTCAAGAAAGGAGAAAACACCCTCGTGCTGAAGATATACCGCTGGAGCACAGGCTCATACCTCGAATGTCAGGATTTCTGGAGGATAAGCGGCATAGAGAGGGACGTATATCTTTCCACCGAAAAGAGCGACACGGGATTTGACTTTTCCGTGGTCTCCGGCCTCGACGAAAGCCTGTCGGACGGAGAATTCCGCCTCTCGGTCTGCGGAAAGGAACCTTTCGATTTCGGATATGAGCTCATAGACCCCGAAAAAGGCACGGTGCTCGAAGGAAGCGGCCGCGTGGACGGACAGGGCACATTCACGGGAACGGTGCCCGCGGTGCGCAGATGGTCCGCCGAAGACCCGCAGCTGTACACTCTGCTGATGAAGGTGAACGGAGAATACACGCGCTTCAACGTAGGATTCCGCAAATTGTGCATCGTCGGCACGAAAATAGGAGACCGTACCGTGA
This sequence comes from uncultured Bacteroidales bacterium, assembly GCA_947588835.1. Taxonomy (GTDB): domain Bacteria; phylum Bacteroidota; class Bacteroidia; order Bacteroidales; family UBA932; genus Cryptobacteroides. Next base: position 28,309 of record CANPZS010000003.1, read on the forward strand.
AGACCTTCCTCGTGAACGGGCAGCCGGTCAAATTCAAGGGCGTCAACGTACACGAGCACAACGAATTCACAGGACATTACATCACGAGAGAAGACATTCTCCGCGACCTCGAGCTGATGAAGAAGTCCAACATAAACGCCATCCGCACCTGCCACTATCCCCAGCCCCGCATATTCTATGAACTCTGCGACAGCCTCGGCTTCTATGTCTATGACGAAGCCAACATCGAATCGCACGGCATGGGCTACGATCTCGACCGCACCCTCGGCAACAATCCCGAATGGCTCGAAAAGCATCTCGACCGCGTGAAAAACATGTACATGAGGACGCGGAACTATCCGTGCGTCACGATACTTTCGCTCGGCAACGAAGCCGGCAACGGATACAATTTCTACGAAGCCTACCTTTGGGTGAAGAATCAGGAAAAGGATGGCCAGAACAGGCCCGTATGCTATGAAAGGGCCGTCTATGAATGGGATACCGACATGATCGTGCCGCAGTATCCCGGCGCCGATTGGTTCCGCAGGATGGGAGAAAAATACGACGACCGCCCCGTGTGCCCGTCGGAATACGCGCACGCCATGGGCAATTCGACAGGCTCCCTCGATCTGCAATGGGAGCAGATCTACAGATATCCCCATCTGCAGGGCGGCTTCATCTGGGACTGGATAGACCAGGGGCTGCACGCGACGGACGCCGGAGGCCGGGCCTACTGGACCTACGGCGGCGACTACGGCAAAAACAGCCCGAGCGACGCCAACTTCCTGTGCAACGGACTTATAGGTCCCGACCGCAAGCCGCATCCCGGCCTTGCAGAAGTAAAGCACGTATATCAGAACGTGACCGTCACCCCGGTCGATGCGGCCGCAGGCACATTCTGCATATTCAACCGTCAATATTTCAAGGATCTGTCGGACTACGACCTTGTCTGGACACTCGAAAGGGATGGCGTGGCCGTCAAAAGCGGACGCCTGCATTTCGCGACGGAGCCCCAGAGCGGGGAGAATTTCACGATAAAGCTGCCTGCATTCGACAGGAAGGGAGAATACAGAATCAATTTCGACGTCGTGACGCGCACGGCGGAGCCGCTTTTGGAAAAAGGCTATGCCGTAGCCACGGACCAGGTGCTGCTTAAAGAAGGCGAAGCGCCCGCATTCGCGGCCGGCAGGAAAGCCGCGGTGTCCGTATCCAACGAAGGCGGGCTCATCACTCTCGCCGGCAAGAATTTCACCGCCGTTTTCGACAAGGGTGAAGGCATATTGAAAAAATATGTCTACAAAGGCAGGAACATATTCGACGACGCACTCGGGCTGAAGCCCAATTTCTGGCGCGGCCCCACCGACAATGACTACGGCAACATGGCTCCCGTACGCCTGCAGGAGTGGAAAAAGGCTTCCGCCGGCTGCAAGGCCGAGATCTCGGCCGACGGCGCGGAGGCTTCCGTCACCGCGCAGTACGAGCTGCCCTACGGCTGCTCGATGACTGTGAAATACAGTTTCCCCGCCGAAGGTGTGATGACCGTGGACGGACAGTTCAACGGGGGCGCCGGCAAAGCCGTGGAGATACCGAGGATAGGATTCAGGATGAGGCTCCCCGCATCCGCCGACAGATTCGCATATTTCGGACGCGGGCCGGCCGAAAATTATTCGGACCGCAGCTCCGGATCGCGCAAATCCCTGTATGAAAGCAGTGCGGCGGCGGAATACGTGCCTTACGTAAGGCCTCAGGAATGCGGCCACCATACCGACGTCTCCCGTCTCGATCTGGAGGGAGTGTCCGTATTCAGCGGCGCGAAACCTTTCGAATTCAACGTTCTCCGCAACAGGGTTGAAGATTTCGACTCCGAAGAGACCACGGGCCGCGACTATCAGTGGCGCAATTTCACTCCGGACGAGAAGCACGATCCGGCGGAGGCCAAAAACGCCATGCGGCGCCAGACGCACGTCAATGACATCACTCCCCGCGACGAAGTGGAGGTATGCATCGACTGCGGCATGACCGGTGTCGGCGGATACGACAGCTGGGGCTCCAAACCCGAACCGTCGCGCACGCTGATGAGCGACAAGGATTACAGTTTCGCCTTCACGTTCATTTTCGACAGAACAAAAATAAAAAATAAATGAGCGGACTCAAGATAATGGGGAGCCCCCTTCCCAATATACCCTGGGAAGAGCGTCCCGCCGGCTGCGACAAACCGTTATGGAGATATTCGGCCAATCCGATAATCCCGAGGGATCTCCTTCCGGACAGCAACAGCATCTTCAACAGCGCCGTAGTGCCATTCGGCAAAGGCTTCGCGGGAGTGTTCCGCTGCGACGACACCAACCGCCGGATGACGCTTCACGCGGGTTTTTCCGACGACGGCTTCAAATGGCGCATCGAAAAGGAGCCGATAAGGTTCGAAGGCGGCGCGGACGAATGGATATACGGCTATGATCCCCGGGTATGCATGATAGAGGGCAGCTATTACGTGACATGGTGCAACGGCTATCACGGACCGACCATCGGTCTGGCACGGACCGAGGACTTCAGGACATTCAGGCAGATGGAAAACGCCTTCCTGCCCTACAACCGCAACGGAGTATTGTTCCCGCGCAGGATAGGAGGCCGCTACGCCATGCTGTCGCGTCCAAGCGACACCGGCCACACCGCATTCGGGGACATATTCTATTCGGAGTCCCCGGACCTGGAGTTCTGGGGCAGGCACCGCCACGTCATGTCGCCGGCCCCGTTCGAGACAAGCGCATGGCAGTGCATGAAAGTCGGGGCCGGCCCGGTGCCGATAGAGACTTCCGAAGGGTGGCTGATATTCCATCACGGCGTCCTGCATTCCTGCAACGGCTATGTATATTCTTTCGGCTCGGCCCTGCTCGACCTCGACAGGCCGTGGAAGGTCGTCGCCCGCAGCGGCCCTTATCTGCTGTCCCCGCAGGCCCTGTACGAATGCGTTGGGGACGTGCCCAACGTGACGTTCCCGTGCGCCGCGCTGCACGATCCCGAAAGCGGCAGGATAGCGATCTATTACGGCTGCGCCGACACCGTCACCTCGCTTGCGTTCGGCTACGTGGAGGAAATCGTGGAATTCACAAAAAAAACAAGCATAGTATGAAACGGCTGACGGCGATACCGCTCCTCTGCATCGCACTGTGCGCCGGAGCGCAGACCGAATACGTGAACCCGTTCATCGGCACCGCCAATTTCGGCGCCTGCAATCCCGGAGCCGTGACGCCCAACGGGATGATGAGCGTCTCCCCGTTCAACGTCATGGGCTCCGACCTCAACGTATGGGACAAGGACAGCCGCTGGTGGTCCACTCCCTACGCGGATGAAAACAGTTTCTTCACCGGCTTTTCCCATGTCAATCTCAGCGGCGTGGGCTGTCCCGAACTCGGCTCCCTGCTCACGATGCCCACTTCCGGGCCGCTGCAGACCGACTACCGCGCCTACGGCAGCGAATATGCCGATGAATGCGCAAGCCCCGGATACTACGCCCTCACGCTGCTGAACGGCGGCATAAGGGCCGAAGCGACCGCTACCGCACGCAGTTCCGCGGAACGCTACACGTTTCCCGCCGGCCGGGCAAACATTCTCCTGAACCTCGGAGAAGGCCTCACCAACGAATCGGGCGCCATGGTGCGCAAGGTATCGGACACTGAAATAGAGGGCATGAAGCTGGCAGGCACCTTTTGCTACAATCCGCAGGCGGTGTTCCCGGTTTATTTCGTGCTGCGCGTGAGCAAGGCCCCGTCGGAAAGCGGTTTCTGGAAAAAACAGCGCCCGATGACGGCTGAAGCCGCATGGGATCCCGACGCAGGGAAATACAAAATATACAGCAGATACGGCCGCGAACTTGCCGGCGACGACATAGGCTATTGGTTCAGCTGGAATGACGTTGCGGAGAACGAGCGGATAGAGGTGCAGATGGGAATCTCTTTCGTCAGCACGGCCAACGCCAGGGAAAATCTCGACGCGGAGCAGAAAGGCTTCAATTTCGACAAAGTACGTGCGGATGCCGAAAATCTGTGGAAAAGGGATCTCGGGCGCATATCGGTGGAGGGCGGCGACGAGGACACGAAAACAGTGTTCTACACGGCTCTTTACCACACTCTTATCCATCCCAACATATTGAACGACGTCAACGGAGAATATCCCCTCATGGAAAACGGGGGCACGGGCAGGACGGAGGACGGACACGACCGCTACACGGTGTTCTCGCTCTGGGATACCTGCCGCAATCTCCATCAGCTGATGACGCTGCTCTATCCCGACAGGCAGACCGACATGGTGCGCTCAGCCGTCGACATGTACAAGGAATGGGGATGGATGCCCAAATGGGAACTCTACGGCCGCGAGACGTTTACAATGGAGGGGGATCCGGCCGTTCCCATGATTGTGGACACATGGCTCAAAGGATTGAGGGACTTCGACGCCGACGCGGCCTACGAAGCCTTCATAAAGTCCGCCGGCACTCCGGGCAAAGACAACAAGATGCGCCCCGACGTTGATCCATACATCGAAAAGGGATATATCCCGACAGGCTATTTCGCCGCCGACTTCAGCGGGGACAATTCCGTGTCGCACGCCCTCGAATATTACATGGCCGACAACGCCCTGGCGCTTTTCGCCGAAGCCCTCGGACATGAAGAAGACGCGGCGCTTTTCAGGGAACGTTCCCTCGGATACAGGCATTATTACAGCACCGAATCGGGGACACTGCGTCCCATTACGGCCGACGGGACTTTTCTGGAGCCGTTCAATCCGAGACAGGGGGAAAACTTCGAGACGGTTCCCGGATTTCACGAAGGAAGCGCCTGGAACTACACTTTTTATGTTCCCCACGACATTCCGGGACTCGCCGGGCTGATGGGAGGGCGCAAAGCCTTCGTCGCAAAACTCGAAAAAGTGTTTGACGAAGGACTGTTCGATCCGGCCAACGAGCCCGACATAGCCTATCCCTACCTGTTCAGCAGATTCAGGGGCCAAGAGCCGAAGACGTGGAAAACCGTGTCGGAAATATTGGAAAGACATTACCGCAATGCGCCGGACGGCATTCCGGGCAACGACGACACGGGCACCATGTCCGCCTGGGCGGTATTTTCCATGATGGGCTTTTATCCGGACTGTCCCGGAGAGCCATTCTACACGCTGACCATGCCGGCGTTCGATGCAGTCACGCTGCATCTGCCCGACGGAAAGGATCTGAGGATCGAGCGTTCCCCCGGCGCAAAGGGAGCCCGCGTCGGAGGCAAAAAGATTAAAAATTACAGGATAAACCATAAAGAACTCATCGGAGCCGGCACCATCAAATGGGAATAAGCGCACGATGTAAAAATTTTCTGCCATGAAAAAGATTGCGGCATTGTCGCTGACACTCGGCATCATCGCGGCCTGCAGCGAAAGCATTCCGGAAGACTATGCATCTTTCGTCGATCCCCTGATAGGTTCCGGCGGACACGGACACGTATTCGTAGGAGCGTCCGTGCCATTCGGCGCCGTACAGCTCGGCCCCACAAGCATTCCGCAGGAATGGGACTGGTGCTCGGGATATCATGAAAGCGACAGCACGGTAATCGGATTTTCGCATACGCACCTTGAAGGGACGGGCATAGGCGACCTGTTCGACATAACCGTCATGCCGGTCACCGGCGAAGTGACGTACGCAAGGGGCAGCGAGGACGACCCGGATTCGGGACTCTGGTCGTACGCCGCACATTCGCGGCAGATCGTAGAACCCGGCTATTACAAAGTGGACCTTCTCCGCTACGGCATCACAGCGGAGCTCACCGCCACGGCCAGAACCGGGCTCCACAGATACACGTTCCCTGAAAACGCCGGATCGGCCATAGTGTTCGACCTCGAGAACGGAGGATGCTGGGACAAGGCCACAATGACGGAAATCCGGCAGGAAAGCGCAACAGGCATAAGCGGCCTGCGCTTCTCAAAAGGCTGGGCGGACGATCAGAGGCTGTTCTTCCATGCCGAATTTTCCCGGCCTTTCGACAGCGTCGAACTGATAGGCCCCGACAAGGAACATCCCCTGTATGCAAGGATGAATTTCTCCACTTCCGAAGGGGAGCGCATTTTGGTAAAAGTCTCCATATCGCCCGTGAGCATAGAGGGGGCCAAGGCGAACATGGCCGCGGAAATGCCCGGCTGGGACTTCGACGCAGTGAAGGCCGAAGCCCGCACGGCATGGAACAGGGAGCTGTCCAAAATTAAAATCGACACCGCGGATTCCACCGCCATGCGCATATTCTACACCGGACTGTATCACACTATGATACATCCGGCGGTATTCAACGACACGGACGGAAATTACCGCGGGGCCGACGGGGAAATCCACGGGAACGCCGATTTCGTCAACTACACGGTATTCTCGCTCTGGGACACGTACAGGGCGGCCCATCCGCTTATGACCATCATCCACCCGGAAAAGGTCAACGACATCGTGAACACGATGCTGCACATTTATGAGCAGCAGGGAAAACTTCCCGTATGGCATCTCATGGGCTGCGAAACCAACTGCATGATAGGCAATCCCGGCGTAATCACAGTGGCGGACGCACTCGTAAAAGGATTCAAAGGCTTCGACGCCGAACTCGCCTACGCCGCCATGAAAAACACCGTCATGCTCGACGAGCGGGGGCAGGATCTGCGGAAGCAATACGGGTTCATCCCCTGCGACCTCTACAATGAAGGGCTCGCCAACGACATGGAATACGCCATCGCCGACGCCGCTGTGGCCAATGCGGCCGAATTCCTCGGCAAAAAAGAAGACGGCGAATTTTTCCGGAAGCGCAGCCGTTCCTACCTGAACTATATGGACAAGGAAACGCTGCTGGCCCGCGGCCGCCTTTCCGACGGCAGCTGGAGGACGCCTTTCAATCCGTTCGCATCCAACCACAGGGAGCAGGACTATTGCGAAGGCAACGCCTGGCAATACACATGGCTGGCGCCGCACGACTTCGAAGGCCTTACGGAATTTTACGGCTCGACGGAAAATCTGACCGCGCGGCTCGACACCCTTTTCGCCCAAAAGACCGAGATAGAGGGCAGCAACGTCTCCCCTGACATATCCGGCATGATAGGCCAGTACGCCCACGGCAACGAGCCGAGCCACCACATACTCTATTTTTACACGATGGCCGGCGAGCCCGCGAAAACGGCCGACAAGGTGCGCGAAGTGTACGCCACCCAATATTCGGACAGGCCGGACGGGCTTTCGGGCAACGAAGACGAGGGCCAGATGAGCGCATGGTACGTCCTTTCAAGCCTCGGCTTCTATCAGGTGGAGCCGGCAGTCCCGCGATACTGGTTCGGGGCTCCCCTGTTCGACAGGGCCGTGGTGAAAGTGTCCGGAGGAGAATTCGTGATACGCGCCGAAAATCTGTCGGACACGGACAGATACATTCAGAAGGTGACTCTGGACGGCAGGGAATACAAACTGCCTTACATAAGCTACAAAGACATATATAAAGGCGGCGAACTTGTCTTCACCATGGGAGACAGTCCGGCTAAATGGTATTGACGGCATGAAAAAGGCATTCGCAATAATCTGCATGGCCGCGGCCGTCGCCGGATGCTCCCGCAAGCCCTGCGGCGACGGACTTCCTGCGGAGCCGGCGGATCTGGCGTCCACCCTCACGGGCACCATGTCGGACTACAGCCTGTCCGCAGGGAACACGTATCCCGCCGTGGCCCTGCCGTGGGGCATGAATTTCTGGACGCCCCAGACTGGCAGGAACGGAGACGGATGGACCTACCGCTACGACGCGCACACCATACGCGGCATAAAGCAGACGCATCAGCCGTCCCCGTGGATAAACGACTACGGACAATTTTCGATAATGCCCGTCAAGGACGCCTCCAAGGCGGACGAGGACTCGCGCGCAAGCTGGTTTTCGCACAAGACTGAGACGGCAAGGCCCTATTACTACAAAGTCTATCTGGCGGACCATGACGTCACGGCCGAAGTCGCCCCGACCGAAAGGGCCGCCGTCATGCGGTTCACCTTTCCGGAAAACGAACTTTCGGGCATAGTGACGGACGCTTTCGACAGCGGCTCGTTTATCCGCGTGATGCCGGACAAGCGCACCATAGAAGGCTACACCACGCGAAACAGCGGCGGAGTCCCCTCAAACTTCCACAACTGGTTCGTAATCAAGTTCGACAAGGAAATAGAGAGTTTCGACATATACGACGGAGACTGCCGGACGGAAGGATACGAAGTGCATGGCGGACATGCCATAGCGACAGTGAAATTCCGCACCGCGCGGGGAGAGCGCGTGACCGTCAGGACGGCGTCCTCGTTCATCTCCATGCAGCAGGCGTACACCAACCTGAAAGAAGTGGAGGGAAAGGATTTCGACACCGTGCGCGAAGAAGCGCGCAGACGCTGGAACGACGTTCTCGGCAGGATAATCGTCAGCGGCGGAAGCCCGGAACAATACCGCACTTTCTATTCCTGCCTGTACAGATGCCTGCTGTTTCCACGCAAATTCTACGAATGCGCCGAAGACGGGAAGATAATGCACTACAGCCCTTTCAACGGCAGGATATGCGAAGGAAAGCTGTACACCGACTCAGGCTTCTGGGACACTTTCAGGGCCCTGTTTCCGCTGCTAAACCTCGTATATCCCTCAATAAGCGAAGAAATCGAAGAAGGCTACGCCAACGTGGCCCTTGAAAACGAATTCCTGCCGGAATGGGCGAGCCCCGGGCACAGGGACTGCATGGTAGGCAACAATTCAGCCTCCGTAGTGGCCGACGCCGTCGTCAAAGACATCTGCAAGACAGGGACCGAAGATCTCTACCGCGCCATCGTGCATGCCACCGGACACGTCCATCCCGAGGTAAGTTCGACAGGCCGTCTCGGACACGAATACTACAATACGATAGGATACGTGCCTTCGGACGCGGGCATACGGGAAAGCGTGGCCCGCACCTTGGAATATGCCTATGACGACTGGTGCATATTGAAGCTCGCCGAAAAACTCGGAAGGCCCCGCGAAGAACTCGACAGATGGGCCGGCCGGGCCATGAATTACAAAAACGTCTTCGATCCCGAAACCGGACTGATGCGGGGCCGCAGGGCTGACGGCACGTTCGACGTCCCGTTCAACCCCTACAAATGGGGAGACGCCTTCACCGAGGGCAACGCATGGCACTACACATGGTCGGTATTCCACGACATGGCCGGACTGGCGGAGCTCATGGGAGGCCGTAAGGCATTCTCCGCAATGCTCGACTCGGTATTCTCGGCGCCTCCCGTATACGATGACAGCTATTACGGCGTGCGCATACACGAAATAACAGAAATGCAGGTGGCCGACATGGGCAACTACGCCCACGGCAACCAGCCGGCCCAGCACATCGCCTACCTGTACGACTACGTCCAGGAGCCATGGAAGGCCCAATACTGGGTGCGAGAAATCATGGACAGGCTCTATTCCGCGACGCCGGACGGCTATTGCGGCGACGAAGACAATGGACAGACTTCGGCCTGGTACGTCTTTTCGGCCCTCGGATTCTATCCCGTCTGTCCCGTGTCGGACCAATATTGCATCGGGTCTCCGCTCTTCCGCGAAGCCAAGATCAGGCTTGAAAACGGCAGGACGATCACCATCCGCGCGAAAGACAACGCCCCGGACAGACGCTACGTGCATTCCCTGAAAATCGACGGGCGCAGATACGACAAAAACTACATAGAATACGGCACGCTGCTGAAAGGCGCGGAACTCGATTTCTCAATGTCAGAAAAGGCCTTTGAAAAGCGCGGAGTATCCGACGAAGCCATACCTTACTCATTCAGCGACGAACTGGCCGGCAAATACAAAAAAAGATAAATATGGGAAACTACAAAAATGATTCGAGGATAGTCCTCACCCTCGACGCGGGCGGCACCAACATGGTCTTCGGGGCGATGAAAGGCGAAGAATACATCGCCGAACCCATTACGCTGCCTTCCAACGCAAACAACCTCGACCTGTGCCTGCGCACGATGGTGACAGGCTTCGAAAGCGTCATCAACCACCTCAAAAAAAGCCCGGTAGCCATCAGCTTCGCATTCCCCGGTCCGGCGGACTACCCCAACGGCATCATAGGCGGTTTCCTGCCCAACTTCCCTTCATTCAGGGACGGAGTGGCGCTCGGTCCTTTCCTCAAGAAACATTTCGGCATCCCGGTATTCATAAACAATGACGGAGACCTCTACGCCTTCGGCGAAGCCCTCGGAGGCGCGCTGCCCGAAATAAACGCCCGACTCGAGGCGGCCGGCTGCGCCAAGCGCTACCGCAACCTGATAGGCTACACCTTCGGCACCGGATTCGGCATCGGCACGGTCATAGACGGCCGTCTCAACCGGGGCGACAACTCCTGCGTGGAAACATACTGCCTCCCCCACCCCAAGATACGCGGCGTCATAGTGGAGGACGGAGTTTCCATCCGCGCCGTCAAACGCGTATACGGCGAAAGGAGCGGCTCGTCGGCCGACAACCTGACACCTAAAGACATTTTCGAAATAGCCGAAGGCGTCAGGCCGGGCGACCGCGAGGCAGCCAAGGCCGCATTCGCCGAAATGGGCGAAGTGGCCGGGGAAGCCATGGCCACGGCCGTCACCCTCATCGACGGCCTCATAGTCATAGGGGGAGGCATCACCGCTTCGGCAAAATACATAATGCCGTCCCTTCTGGAATCCATGCGCGGCAAGATCGGCACCCTGTCGGGAGACGAACTGAACAAGGTGCAGATGAAAGTCTACAATCTCGACGACGAAGACGAATTCGGGCAGTTCGTCCGCGGAGAGGCCCGCAACCTCAAGATTTACGGCAGCGACGAAGGAGTCGTCTATGACCCTCAGAAACGCGTCGGGGTCATGATTTCGAAGATGGGGGCCAGCAAAGCCATTTCGGTGGGCGCCTACGACTTCGCCCTTGCGGAAATAGACAAAAACGACTGAGCCATGTACCCTCTGAAATTCAAGCCCATATTCAAGACACTCGTGTGGGGCGGCGAAAAAATCGCCGGCTACAAGGGCCTGCGGATCGATGACCGCAACATAGGCGAAAGCTGGGAACTGTCCGGCGTAAAAGGCAACGAATCCGTGGTGGCCAACGGCGAACTGGCCGGCAGGACCATCACGGAGCTCATCTCCGAATACAAAGGCCGGTTAGTCGGCAAGAAAGTCTACGAAAAGAACGGCACGGAATTTCCGCTGCTCATCAAATTCATAGATGCCATGCAGGACCTCTCGGTGCAGGTGCATCCCGACGACGCATTGGCCGCCGCCAGGCACAACGGCTCGAAAGGCAAGACCGAAATGTGGTACGTGGTGCAGGCGGAGCCCGGGGCGCATCTGCTGAGCGGGCTCAAAAGCGCGATAACCCCCGACGAATACATACGCAGGGTGGAGGAAAACAGCATCACCGAAGTCCTGAACGACTACAAGGTACATGCCGGAGACGTATTCTTCCTGCCCGCCGGACGCATACACGCCATAGGCGCGGGCACCTTCGTCGCGGAGATACAGCAGACCTCCGACATAACTTACCGCATCTACGACTACGGACGCCCGGGACTCGACGGCAAGCCCCGCGAACTGCATACGGAACTTGCGAAAGACGCCATAGACTACACTGTATATCCTGACTACAGGACGGTATACGAAGCCGGGACCGACAAAGAGACCGTCCTTGTGGACTGCGACTATTTCACCACCTCGCTCTACGACCTCTCAAAGCCGTTCACGCATGACCTCAGAGACATCGACTCTTTCCTCGCCGTCATCTGCATCGAAGGCGAAGGCACCGTCGCGGACGCGGAGCCTCTCTCGGGAAACGGCCCGACGAAAGGGCACGTCACCGACATAAGGCGCGGTGAAACCGTACTGATACCGGCATCGTCCGTAGGGGTGACCTTCAAGCCGGCGGCAGGTTCAAGGCTGAAACTGCTCACGAGCCGCATCCGCTGACGGATTGATTCACACCTTCAGCCTGATATGCATCCTGCCGAGCAGCCAGGCGATGAATATGCACAGGGCCACATAGCCCAAAATGTAAACCATGCCTGCCAGCCCCGAAAACCTGCCCCACAGATTGAGGCCGGTCAGCGAACAGAAGCCCGTAAGGAAATAAGGTATTGAATACACCGTAAGGGTGGCCGTACCCGCCGGCCTGATAAGGCCGAACCAGCGCACTACACCTTTGTCGGCCAGCAGATGCAGCGCCGTATAAAGCATGACGCACATCGCCGACACCCAGAATATCCACGGCAGAGTGGCGAGATTCTTGGAAATGATGAACCACCTGTGCGACACGAATCCGGCGGCCGAAAGCAGCGAAGCGGCCGAAAGCGCCATGCAGACACGTTTGGCGGCCGTCCATTCCGACGAATGCCGTACGCTCAGCACCGACAGGATCATGCCTCCGAGGACCAATATCGGCAGTCCGCCGTTGTCTATATGCAGTATGTCGCGGAAAGTGTCGAACAGATTGGGCTTCGGAAAATTGAAAAACGGCTCTCCCGTCCGCGTCACCGTGCTTACGGCGCAGACCGCCACGAATATCGCCCATATCGGCACGAGCAGCCGCAGACGGTCGCGGCAAAGCAGATAAATGACGGCGCACAGCAGATAGTTCCAGCCTATTATGCCGAGGATGCCCCACCACCCCGGTGCGAACACCCTGCCCGCCGGCCGCCTATAGCATACGGCCAGCCAAAACAGCAGAGCCACGCCAAGGACTTTGAGCACGGCGTAAAGCGCCTTGCGCCCCCTGCCCGCGGCGGCGGGATAGTCGTTCCACACGAGGAAAAATCCCGCCGTCATGGCCATCAGGTAACAGGCTCTCGCCGCGGCCGCATTTTCCAGTCCCGAAGACGTGTTCATGGTGAAAACGCCCATCATAATCAGGGCGAACGACCGGGAGATGATATGCCATAAAGTGCTTTCGGCGCTCAGTCCCTTGCGGAAACGGTTCTCTATGGCATAAGGTATAGACATCCCCATGGCGAAAAGAAAACTCGGGAACACCACGTCGGAAAGGCCCATGAAATCTTCGTAGGTCTCCGAATGCAGCATCCAGTGAGGCACGCCCTTTATGGTCCAAAGGTCATTGACGAATATCATCAGCACCATCGTCAATGCCCTCAGCATGTCGATGGCAATATTTCTGTCCGAATACGATGCCATCTCCGCAGCGGACTATTCGAGTCCCCTCGCCCTGAGCAGCGCGGCCGGATCCGGGTCCGCCCCGCGGAAACTGCGGTACAGCGTCATCGGCTCCTCGCTGCCTCCCCTTTCGAGGAAAGTCTCGCGGAAAGCCTTGGAAACTTCGGGATTGAAGACACCCTTCTCAACGAACATCTCGAAAGCGTCCTGCTCCAGCACTTCCGCCCACAGATAGCTGTAATAGCCGGCACTGTAGCCGCCATTGAATATATGGTTGAAATAAGTGGTGCGGTAGCGCGGTATGATTTCATCCACAAGGCCCATATCCCTGCACGCCTGCACCTCGAAATCGCGTATGGACTGCGCGTCGGTGAAGGCCGCAAGCCGCCCGGCGTCAAGCTCGTGCCATTTCATGTCGAGAATGGAAGCCGCACAAAGTTCCCCGGTCATAAAGCCCTGGTTGAACTTCAGCGAATTGTTCACCTTCTCTATGAGGGCCGCGGGAATGGTCTCCCCGGTAAAGGTGTTGTGCGCATATACCGAGAGTATCTCAGGCTGGAAGGCCCAATGCTCGTTGAACTGTGAAAAACACTCCACGAAGTCCCTTGTCACGCCCGTGCCGCTTACGTCGGCATAACGGCATTTGGAGAGGAATCCGTGCAACGCATGGCCGAATTCGTGAAAAGCGGTCTGCACTTCATCTATCGTCAGCATCGACGGCGAGTCTTCCGAAGCCGGAGGGAAATTGCAGACATTCACTATGATCGGACGCACGTCATTGCCGTCGGCGTCAACGTACTGATCGCGGAAATTGTTCATCCATGCTCCGCCGCGCTTGGTGCTGCGGGAGAAATAATCCGCATAGAATATTCCCAGAAGCGAACCGTCCGAATCCGAGACGCGGAAAGCCTGCACCGTGGGGTTGTACACCTGAACTTCCGGGGCCGGCTCAATGCGCACACCGTAAAGCTTTTCGGCGGCATGGAAAACGCCCTTGCGCACGCTGTCAACCTGGAAATACGGCTTTGTCTCGGACTCGTCGAGGTCGTATTTGGCCTTGCGCACCTTCTCGGCATAATAAAACCAGTCCCATGGCCTTATCACGCTGCCTGCAGGCAGAAGACCGGCCTTGATGTCGGCGTCCATGAATTTCTTCATGGACGCGATTTCTTCCGCGGCCTTCTTCATGGACGCGTCCATTATCTGCGCGAGAAACTTGTCCACGGTCTCCGGATCGCCGGCCATCTTGTCGGCCAGCAGATATTCGGCCGAAGTCTTGTATCCGAGAAGATTGGCCTGTTCGGTGCGCAACTTCATGATTTCGAGGACGATGGCGTTGTTGTCATGGTCGCCGCCATTGTTTCCGCGCGAGGAATAGGCATTGAAAAGCCGTTCGCGCAGGTCCCTGTCGGCGCATGAAGCCATGAATCCGGGATATTCCGATACGGTGACGCCGAACTCGTCGCGGAAAGCATTGTTCTCGGCAAGCAGATTGTCGCCGAATTTCTGCGAAAGCGCGGCCAGCCGCTTGTTTATTTCCTTGAAACGGGCCTGTTTTTCCGCATCGAGGGACACGCCGTTGCGCACGAACCTGTCGTAAAGCTTTTTCGTCACCATCTGCTGCTCCCTGTCAAGCGACGACATGTCGTCATACACGGCCTTGACGCGAGCGAAAAAGTCGGGATTCATGAATATATCGTCTGACGCTTCCGTCAGCATGGCGGTCATTTCCTCCCCTATCTTCTGCATCGATTCGGTGGCGTCGGATTCCGAAAGGTTATAAAACACTCCGGTGACCTTGGCGAGCTGCTTCCCCGATAGTTCGTAAGCCGCTATGGTATTTTCAAACGTCGGCGCATCAGCGTTGGATATTATCGCCTCTATTTCAGCCTTTTGCACGGCTATTCCGGCCTTTGCGGCCGGGATGTGGTCCGCCTCCGCTATCCTGTCGAAGGGCGCGGTGCCGTAAGGAGTGTCCCAATCCTGCTGAAATATGTTTTTCTGTCCGCAAGAAACTGTCATGATTATAGCTCCGAACAAAACCAATCCTTTGAATTTCATAATCTTCCGTCAATTATTCCACCAGAAAGTCACATCCTCCGGAGACTGGGCTTCCACTGCGTCGGCCTTCTCTTCGCCTATCTTGCCGGCGAGATTGACGAACAGGTCCAGGCCGATTTTTTCCTCGAGTTCATCCACGGAAATGGCGATCCCCCTTCCGAATGAAGGAGTGTTCTCTTTATGCTCCAGATAGACCGAGAACGCCGCGAATCCCCCGTTGACGGACGATGACGCATCGTAACGCAGCACGGACTTGAAATATGCATCCGGTATGGATTCTTTCTTGCCGACATTGTCTTCCACTGTCTTGGGATTTTCTCCCAGCACGCAGCCCGTCACCACGTACAGGGTATCGGACTTGTCGCTCCATTTGCGGACCTTTGTCTCAAGAGATACCCAAAGCCCTTCGTTGAACTCGGCGAGCTGCGGAGTGGCGTTGGTGTAATAGAAAGTCTGATTGTTCAGCTGGGACGTGCGAAGCCTGTCGGCGGAAGGAATCTGATGCCCGCGCTCGTAGCCGTTGGCATAAAAATCCCCGCTCTTGGCAAGGATAGCCTGATCCTCCACGAAAGGATCCTGATACCAGTCTTTGCTACGTTCCGCATTCTTTTCAGTGTAGAAGCCGCACAGAGGATATGCCACCCATCTGGCCACATAGTGGCCGCTGTCGTAGAGGAAAGAATAGTTGCGGTACACCTCGTCGTCACACAGGGCCGTATGGATATGGAAACTTTTTTCGTCAGTCACTTCCGGAAGCTCGAGCCATACCGGCACTTCCGAATACATATTGCCCATGTCTGAGCTCAGGCGGGTAACCCTCACGTTCTTGAGTTTCCATGTAGGGGCGACGGAGGAAGTGCTTCTGTACCGGAACGCTATTTTTATTTTCTTTCCGCAGAATGCCGAAAGATCAATGTCGCCGGAATTCACGAAGGCCCAGCTGTTTCCGGCCGGCAAGCCCGGAATGGCGACGTCCTGCCATTTATTGCCGTCGTCCACGGTGACCTGCAAAGATATGAAATCGGTTATCTCGGCTCCCGACAGATAATTGAGTGCATGATCGAAAGCGAGGTATGCCGTCTTGTATGCGGTAAGGTTCAGTTCCGGAGACACCAGACGGCTGTCAGTCTCATGGCGGACCTCATTGGAGTAGGCGGTGGCCTTCATGCCGTAAGACTTGTCAAAAGTCCATACGGTCACACCTTCGGGCACATCTGCATCTTCAATCGTGAATGCACCCTGGCCGGTTTTAAACGGTTCGTCCAATATTACATCTGAAGTCGGAGGAACTTCCGGTTCAGGATCCGTGCCGCCGGTATCGGGATTTTCCTCTTCGGGGTTTTCCGGCAATGTCGTCGGCGAATTTTTCTCCGCACATGATGCAAGGAGAGAGAGAGCGGCGATAACGCTCAAAAAATATGACAAATGTTTCATGTCCGCAATATAGGTATAATAAATAAGAACGGCAAAGACAAAATAGCTTTCGCGCATATAAAAAGAAGCCGGCCCGGAGGGGTCGGCTTCCCATCATGTTCATTATCGGGCAATCCGTTGATTATTCGGTCTTTCCGTTCAGGCTGTAGATGTAACCCTTGTTCTGGGCGGTTTCCGCAGTCCCGTTGTAAAGGGTGAGCTGGCCGCAGACGATCACGTCGTCGCCGACGGCGATCTGGGTGTCCCCTGTCTGCCATTTGCGGTTGCCGAGATACAGCACCCTGTAGGCTTCGAAGTCGAGGGCCTTGTCGTCGCTGTAAACTCCGTCCGCGGACATATAGAAGGTGGCGTTGCCATAGCTGCCGAACTCGCCGTTGTTGGCGATCTTGGAGATCTTGCCTGCGACATATAAAGCCTTACGGCCAGTGGCGCCGGACTCCAGCGCATTGGCGGCCTTTATGGCTCCCAGCGGGGTGAGCGGATCTTCGAGCGTGCCCCAGCCCTCGCTTTGGTCGGTCAGGCCGTTCACGCTGTAGACATAGGCCTTGCCGCTCGCAGTCTCGGGAGTGCCATTGTACACCGTCAAATGACCGCACAGGATTACCTCGTCGCCGACGGAAGGCGCATTGTCGCCATCAGCCCACTTCTTGTTGCCGAGCCACAATACGCGGTATGCCTCGAAATCGAGGGTATTGTCGTCATGGTAATCTCCGTCGTCAGAAATATAGAACGTGCCGTTGCCATACTGCGAGCCGAACGCGCCGTTGTTTGCATACTTGGATACTACGCCTTTCACGTAGAAGTCGGTAGCGGTCTCGCCGCCGAGAGCCGTGACGTATTCGATGGCCTCGGCGACAGTGAACGGTATCGCGAGGGTACCGGTGCGGCCGGCCTGGGTGAGCGTCTGCTGGGCGGTGTATTCCTTGCCGTCATTGTCCTCCGTCCTGAAGGTGATGGTGGCGATGCGACCTCCGGCATTGTTCTCCGCAGCATGGAAGACTACGCTGCTGCCGGCAACCGAAGCGATCGACAGCCAATCAGCCGCATCCTCGGGAATCTCGACCCACAGGCCGGCGCCCTTGTTGGTGAGAGTGACTGCGACGTCGCCGCCGTCAACGGAGATGGAGGCATCCTCGGGATCGACTGATTCGACCTTGATGAGCGACTTGTTGATGTTGAGGACGGTCACGTCCACGAGCTCCACCGTTCCGCTATAGGTGGTCTTGGGACCCTCAACGGTAACCTCGTCTCCGACCTCGAGACCCAAGCTCAGGAAATTCTTTTCAGCTCCTTTGGCATCAAGCGTACCGTAGATGTAAACTTCGCCGGTTTCGTCTTGCAGATACCAGTTGCCGTATTGGGTGTTCACAATTGAGGTAACGGTGCCGGTCACGCGGTAGGTCTTGCTGTCCGGACCTGCGATAACCTCGGCGCAGGTGGCCTCGGAAACGCTGGCGACACCCTGTATCACATTGATGTGCTGGGTTGCGCCCTCGCAGGTCAGTAGGACTTCGCCGTTGCGGCCGTCAAGCGAGCCTTCGGCGGAGAAAGTGACGGAGGACTCGCCGGCCGAGCCCGACGCGGGGGACACCGTCAGCCAGTCGGGACCGCCGGAGATGGTCCAGCTGCCCGTGGCGCTGACGGAAATGGTGGTGGAGCCGCCCGCCGCCGGTATGGCGACGTACGAAGACGAAACCGTCACTTCGCTGAGATAAGTGGGGCCCTCTTCCTGGCATCCGGTCGCCGCGAGAGCGAGGGCCGCGGCCATGGAAGCGAAAATATATTTGGTTTTCATCGGAATGTCCTTTTATTAATTGAACAAATATTTGATACCTATGGAAGCATACCAGCACTGGCCGAGAGCGTGGTTGAGTGTCCACGTCTGCGTGTTGCCGTTGATGGAGGCGGGAGTCGAGAACGTCGCATAGCCGTCCGCGTCTACGCCTTCATACTTGAGGATGCGCGCGTCGGAGCCGATGGCGGGGTTCAGGTACTTGGACACTCCCCAGCTGGAGTTGAACAGGTTCAGCACGTTCTTGACGTCGAGGTTGAGCTGAAGGGTGTTGGTGGTCTTGCCGATCTTCACGGTAAAGTCGTGCTTGTAGCTCAGATCGATGCGGTGAACCCAGGGGTTGTATACGCTGTATGCCTCGGCATACTGGCCCTGATGCCTGCTCAGGTATTTGTCCTTGTGGACGTAGTCCATGAACCGGGTGGCGTCGTCGTTGCTGACGAAGCGGAACTGGTTGGAGGATACTTCCTCGTCAGTAGGAACATAGATTGCGTCGTAGTTGTATCCGTCGCCGTTCATGTCGTTGGCAAGCATGTAGGAATAGTTGTAGCCACCACGCCATGTCTCGTAGATGATGCTGTAGTGGTTGCCGCTCTTGTCGTCATGGGTGAGGGAAGCGACGAACCTATCCGGAGTCACATACTGCGAATTGTGGAGCTGGATATAGTTGGGGCCTTCCACGGTAGGTACATAGGTGAATGCGGATTCAGCCGCCGAGCCGGGCATGCCGGTCACCTCTTTGTTCACCGTGTGGGTGTAGGCCGCCATGAGGCTCAGACCGTCGACCGGACGGGCGTTGAGGGTGACGCTGGCGGACCAGCCGTAGCCCTTGGAAGTGTTCTCAAGAACAAATGCCTTGGTGCCTGTACGATAGCTGTCCGGATAGAGAGGACGGTTGTCGACGCCGTTGAAGCGTGCGAAGCCGCCTATGTTGGGAATGCTCCAGTCGGAAATGGACACCGCATTGACAGTCTTGTTGAATATGCCCTCAGCCTCTATGGAGAGAGGGAAGGAAGTCGGGAACGAATAGTCGAAGGCGATGGAAGTCTTCCATACCTGCGGCATCTTGAACTTCGGATCCACGCCGTTCACGGCAGACGGCACGGTGCCGTCCTCAGGTCTGATGGTGCTGGGATAGCCGAGCTGCAGAAGTTTCTGATAGAGAGCGTCGAGCGTCGCCTTGCCGTTGGCGTCGGTCACCAGGCCGCCGTTGAACACGTCCATCGAGAAGCCTTGTTTCTCGGCTGCCGATTTGTTTATTTGCGCCTGATATTGTACCATACCGCCGTTGGTCGGCATGTTGGTGAAGAACACGAGCGGGAGACGGCCGGAGAAGAGTCCGGTGCCGCCGCGTACCTTGAGCGACTTGTCGCCGAGGACGTCCCAGTTGAAGCCCACGCGCGGAGAGAGTGTCAAGTTGGCCGAAGGCCACTTGCCCGTGTCGATGTGCTGCTCGGCATAGCCGTGCGTCTTGGGATAATAGCTGAGCTGGAGAATGGCATTGTTGGTCATCAGGTCGCCGTTGTTGAAGAACAGGCCGTCGACGCGCAGGCCGGCGGTAAGCTTGAAGCGGTCGCTGACGTTCCATTCGTCCTGGCCGTAGAGGCCGGCCTTGTAGAACTGTACGCGGGCGGCGGGAGCGGTTTCACCGTCGTTTCCGTAGGTGAGGCAGACGATCTCGGGAGTGGCGCCGTTAAGGAAATCGCTTACAGAATTGTAGCGGTAATATCCCGAACCGTTGCGCATATAAGAGTTGTCGGCCATCTGATATTCGAAGCTGACGCCTCCGGTGATCTTGTGGGCGCCCGCATAGTAGGTGAGGTCGTCCTTGATGTTGGCTACGGTGTTGTGCACCGCGTTGTTCCAGGTGAAGAGCTCATAGCCGAGGGCCATATAGTTGTTGGTTCCGGCGCCGCCGGTCAGATCACCGTCGAGGATGTCGATGAAAGGAAACTCATCGGAATTGGTTCCGCGGACGTCATCGAGCTTGGAATAGGTGGCGAGGAACTGGTTGGAGAGCTTGTCGCTCAGGCGGCTGTTGAGGTCGACCGAGAACGTGCTCACGATATTCTGCTGCGAATACATGGCGTTGGCGAAGGCCATGGAGTACTGCGACATACGGCTGCCGGGCATACGGGTGCCGCCGTCCATGGATGTGGCGTTCGTTGCCGACCAGCGGTTGTTGAGCGTATAGTTGTAGCGGAAAGCGAGATGATGCTTGTCGCTGATGTTCCAGTCGAGGCGGGCGAGGAGCTTGGTGTTGTTCTCGTCGGCGGGGAAGTCGGTCCAGGAACCCGTGTCGTAGCCGTATTTGGACTTCACGAATTCGGAAACCCTCTGGAGGTCCGCCTTGGTGGTGCGGGAAATGTAGTTGTCCGGATCGGCCACGCCGTTGGTAGAACCCTGCCAGCGGTTGGCGATCGTAGGGATCACCGCATATTCGGCGTTGACGAAGAAGAACAGCTTGTTCTTCACGATGGGGCCGCCGAGAGTGAATCCGTAGGTGGTGGTGCGGTCCTTGGCCCTCGCTCCGCCTATCTGCTCGCCGTCAACGGTGTCACCGCGCATATTCTCGTTGCGGTGATATACATAGGCCGTTCCTTTGAAGGTGTTGGTACCGGACTTGGTGATGGCGTTCACGCCACCGCCTATGAAGTTGGTCTGACGGACGTCGTAGGGCGAGATAACCACCTGCATTTCCTCGATGGCGTCGATGGAGATCGGGTTGCCGCCGCCGGGAAGGCCGTCGCTCAGACCGAAGTTATTGTTGAAGTTGGCTCCGTCTACGGTGAAGTTGGCGGTACGTCCGTCGGCTCCGGCGAAGGTCATGCCGTTTCCTCCGTAGGGAGAGAGACGCGTCACGTCCGTGATGCTGCGGCTGACGGTAGGCAGCGAAGTGATCTGCCTGCTGGTGATGTTGGTAGCCGCGCCGGTCTTCTCGGTGGCGAACTTGGAAGAGGCCGTCGAGATGACCACGGCCTCGCTGAGCATCTCGGCGTCATCCGACAACGAAGCGTTGAGGAAGTATGCTTCGGCGAGCTGGAGAGTGATGTCCGTGTAGGTGACATTGTTGAAGCCGAGGCAGCTTACCTCGACGGAGTAGGGACCGCCGGTGCGCATACCGTTGATGGAGAAACGGCCTTCGGCGTTGGTCACGGCATAGTACTGCGTGCCTGAAGGCGTGTGCACCGCGACGATCGCGGCTCCTGCGACAGGCTCGCCGTTCTTGTCGGCTACCCGGCCGCTGAGGGTTGATGTCGTCACCTGGGCAAAGGCAACGACGCCCGCAAACATGGTAATGAATGCGAGCATAACTTTTTTGAGTGTTTGTCTCATATAAATAAAGGTAAATATGAAATTGAATAGCTTCCTACCTAAAAGCGACGCGAATATACGACCATTTTTCGACAACAAAAAAAATTTTTGTCGCTTTTTATATGCCATATCGCCAAATGGCTGTATATGAGTGAAATATGTTTCAAAATAGGCTATCGAGGTCATATTCACCACGATGCGCGCGGCGGCACGCACCGTCTACCCGTAAAAGGCATCTTTGATCATGTCCACGGAGTCGAGCAGTTCCCAGCCGAAGAACTGAACTTCCTTCTCGACGGGCTTGCCGTTCTCCATCACGGTTACGGCCCGGCGGTAAGGCTTGCGCCCCATGTGGCCATAAGCCGCCGTAGGCTCGTAGATGGGGTTCTTGAGTCCGAACTTCTCTATGATTTTGGCGGGACGGAGGTCGAACAGTCCGCCTATCTTGGCGGCGATAGCGGCGTCATCCATGCCGTTGTGCGATGTTCCGTAGGTGTTTACGAATATGCTGACCGGCCTGGCGATGCCTATCGCATAGGAAATCTGCACCAGCATTTCATCGGCTATCCCAGCCGCAACCATGTTCTTGGCTATGTAGCGCGCGGCGTATGCTCCGCTCCTGTCCACCTTGGAGGCATCCTTGCCCGAAAAAGAGCCGCCGCCGTGCGCACCCTTGCCGCCGTAGGTGTCGACTATTATCTTGCGGCCGGTCAGTCCCGTATCCCCGTGCGGGCCGCCTATGACGAATTTGCCGGTAGGATTGACGTGCAGGATGAAGTCGTCCCTGAACAGCGCCGCAGTATCTGCCGGCAGCGTAGATTTCAGCTTGGGCAGCAATATGTTGCGCACGTCGTTGGCGATGCGTTCGTGCATGGCCTTGTCCGTGGCGAATTCATCGTGCTGGGTGGATATTACTATGGTGTGGATGCGCACCGGCCTGCCCGTCTTTCCGTCATATTCTATGGTGAACTGCGACTTGGCGTCGGGACGCAGGTACGGCATCAGCTGCGGTTCGTTGCGGCGGATGTCCGCCAGAATCATCAGGGCACGATGCGAAAGATAAAGCGGCAGCGGCATGTATTCCTCCGTATCACGGCAGGCATAGCCGAACATCATGCCCTGGTCCCCGGCTCCCTGTTCGTCGGCGTCGCCCCTCACCACTCCGCGGTTGATGTCCGGGCTTTGCTCGTGCAGGGCCGAAAGGACGCCGCAAGAATTGCCGTCGAACATATATTCCGCCTTGTCGTATCCTATCCTGTTGATCACCCGGCGCACGGTGCCCTGTATGTCGACATACGCGTCCGAAAGCACCTCGCCCATCACTACGACCATGCCGGTGCTGCAGAAGGTTTCGCAGGCGACTTTGGACTCGGGGTCCCTGCGCAGAAATTCATCGAGTATGGCATCCGATATCTGGTCCGCCACTTTATCCGGATGTCCCTCGGACACAGATTCTGAAGTGAACAAATAATTCATGGCAATGCATCATTATTAAAAAGCTCCGCAGGAATGCGGAGCTAAAACTACAATAATATAATTTTTAGCATTTTTTTGTGTGGTTGCAAGCAGCCAAATCTATCCACATTCTTTTCGACGGCAAATATAGCCATTCCTTCCCTACAAAACAAATTGAAGCGGGCGCGTCACATGAAAGTTTTTATGAAACGGTGCACCGTGCTCCTGTCCACGCCGCATATGTCCGCGATGCGGCTTTTAGGCACGCCGGACTGCAGCAGTTGCCTTATCTGCTCTCTTTTGGGATAAAGCTTGTACTTTGACGCATCGCTTTTCCGCCCCTTGGGCCGTCCGAGCACCTGTCCCTCGGCCTTTTTCCTGCAAAGGGCCTCCTTGGTCCGCTGGCTTATCAGGTTGCGTTCTATCTCAGCCGACAGCCCGAACGCAAACGCAAGCACCTTGCTCTGGATGTCCTCGCCGAGACGATACCCATCCTTCACCGTCCACACCCGGCAGCCTTTGGTCATGCACAGATTCAGAATCTCCATGATCATGAACAAATTGCGTCCGAGGCGCGACAGCTCGGCACATATTATAAGGTCGTCTTCGCCTACCCTGTCCAACAATTTCCCGAGCGCCCGCTTGGCGTACGCCGTCGTCCCGCTGATGGTCTCCTCTATCCATCCGTCTATCGCAAGACCTTCCTTCCTGCAGAACTTCATAATTTCAAACCTTTGATTTTCAACAGTCTGTTTGTCACTGCTAACTCTTATGTATCCGTAGATCATTGTATGACAATTTGTAATTAATGCGTCAAATATACGGTCGTATATTCGCATCGCTTTTAGGTAGGAAGCTATTCAATTTCATATTTACCTTTATTTATATGAGACAAACACTCAAAAAAGTTATGCTCGCATTCATTACCATGTTTGCGGGCGTCGTTGCCTTTGCCCAGGTGACGACATCAACCCTCAGCGGCCGGGTAGCCGACAAGAACGGCGAGCCTGTCGCAGGAGCCGCGATCGTCGCGGTGCACACGCCTTCAGGCACGCAGTACTATGCCGTGACCAACGCCGAAGGCCGTTTCTCCATCAACGGTATGCGCACCGGCGGTCCCTACTCCGTCGAGGTAAGCTGCCTCGGCTTCAACAATGTCACCTACACGGACATCACTCTCCAGCTCGCCGAAGCATATTTCCTCAACGCTTCGCTGTCGGATGACGCCGAGATGCTCAGCGAGGCCGTGGTCATCTCGACGGCTTCTTCCAAGTTCGCCACCGAGAAGACCGGCGCGGCTACCAACATCACCAGCAGGCAGATCACTTCGCTGCCCACCGTCAGCCGCAGCATCACGGACGTGACACGTCTCTCTCCCTACGGAGGAAACGGCATGACCTTCGCAGGCGCCGACGGACGTACCGCCAACTTCACCGTGGACGGAGCCAACTTCAACAACAACTTCGGTCTGAGCGACGGCCTGCCCGGCGGCGGCAACCCGATCTCCATCGACGCCATCGAGGAAATGCAGGTAGTTATCTCGCCCTACGACGTCCGTCAGACCAACTTCATAGGCGGCGGCGTGAACGCCATCACCAAGTCTGGCACCAACACTTTCAAGGGAACGGCTTACGTATATCATCAAAACGAGAACATACAGGGTGACGCAGTGTACGGCGAACAGATTTCCGGCGCAAGGGCCAAGGACCGCACAACCACCTACGGATTCACTCTCGGCGGCCCTATCGTGAAGAATAAATTGTTCTTCTTTATCAACGCAGAAATGGTGAAAATACCCACCGTAGTAAACCGTTGGAGAGGTTCCGAGGACGGAGAAGCGGACGAGACCAATTATGTATCCCGTACGAGTATTGAGGATCTACAGGCAGTTTCTGAATTCGTAAAGTCCAAATACGGCTACGACACGGGTTCCTGGACCGACTTCCCCGCCGACGAGAACAACACCAAGCTCCTCGCCCGCCTCGACTGGAACATCAGCGACAAGCATCATCTCGCTTTCCGCTATAACTACACGAACAATTTTTCATGGAGTTCTCCGAATGCTACTTCTATGGACGGAGGCACACGTTCTGCCTATAGCCGTATGTCCTTGTATTCCATGTCATTCGCGAATTCGATGTATTCAATGAAGAATCTCGTGAGCACGTTCTCTCTTGATCTAAACAGCCGACTGAGCGACAAACTTTCCAACCAGTTCCTCGCCACCTATTCCAAGCTTGACGATGTCCGCGGATCCAATTCCGACGAATTCCCGTTCATTGACATCCTCGACGGTTCCGATGATGTGAACAACTATATGGCCCTCGGCTACGAACTTTTCACCTGGAATAATGCGGTGCACAATACGGTATGGAACATCAAGGACGACCTCACTTATTATGCAGGGAATCATAAGATTACCGGAGGCGTCAGTGTGGAATACCAGATGGCAGACAACGCCTATATGCGTAACGGTACGGGATATTACCGCTACAAATCCGTGGATGACTTCCTTCATGGCGAAACTCCCGAAGTCGTCTGCCTCACCTACGGATACGACGGTGAAACCAATCCCGCCGCACGCGTGCAGTTCTACAAGGCTGGCATCTACGGCCAGGACGAATGGAATGCCAGCGACCGCTTCAAACTTACCGCCGGCCTGCGCATCGACGGACTGTTCTTCAACAACAACGACCTGATGACCAACAACGCCATTCTCCAGCTCAACTATTATCCCAAGTCCTATGGAAACGCGGAAACGCATATTGACACCGGCAAGTGGCCTTCCGCAGGCATTACCTTATCTCCTCGCATCGGCTTCAACTGGGACGTCCTCGGCGACAAGTCGCTCAAGGTACGCGGCGGTACCGGACTCTTCTCCGGACGTCTCCCGCTCGTGTTCTTCACCAACATGCCCACCAACAGCGGTATGGTACAGTTCCAAGCCCAGATAAACAGCAAGGAAGCAGAAGAAAAAGGCTTTGACATGACAGCCTTTAAAGGAGGTCTCGTAACCGACGCCGACGGCAAAGCGACTATAAAAGCCTTATATGACAGACTCATCAGTCTCGGATATCCCGAAACAATATCTCCTGAAGACGGTGAAGTCCCTTCATCCATTTCCGCAGTGGATCCAAAATTCAAGATGCCGCAGGTATGGAAGACATCCATTGCGGTGGATTATTCGTTCCCCACGTCATTCCCATTCTCCGTCACGGCAGAAGGAATATTCAACAAGACGATAAACGGCGTATCCGTTTCCGACTGGAGCATGCTGCCCGTAGAAGGATACACACATTGGAAAGGCGCGGACAACAGACCTATCTATCCATCCAACTTCCGCACCACTACCAAAGCATTCGTACTTGAGAACACATCCAAGGGCTATGGCTGGTCAGCCAGCGTCACTCTCAACGCCCATCCGATCGACGGCTTGGGACTCATGGCGGCATACACCCATACAGTAAGCAAAGAGGTGACCGGCATGCCCGGCTCGGTAGCCGAATCTGCATTCACTTATGTGCCCACAAGCCATGGTCCCAACTACATAAAGCTCCACAATTCGCAATATGTGACTCCGGATCGCTTTGTAGCATCAGCAACCATTGATGACAAGAGCAACAACCACTTCAGTGTCATCTACGAAACTTGGCGAGGCGGATACAGCTACTCTTATATGTTGGCGAACGACATGAACGGTGACGGATATGGCTATGACGCCCTTTATATTCCTACTGACGAGGAGGTATCCTCCAACCAGTTCCGCTTCGTCAGCAACGACGACGCCACCCGGTTCATGGACTATGTCCACAAGGACAAATACCTGAGCAGGCATCAGGGCCAATATGCTGAACCTTACAGTGTATACAACCCGTGGGTGCACAGAATAGATCTCAGTTACAAACACGATTTCAAAGTCAAGACTGGCGGCAGCACGAATATTCTCCAACTCAGTTTTGACCTAAAGAACCTGCTGAACCTGTTCAATTCGAGCTGGGGCGTAAGCAAGCAGATCAATCCTGATATCACCGAGGCCAGAATTCTCAAGTATGAAAATACCGATGCCGACGGTTACCCTGTATTCTCAACTCCTAAAAAAGTTAATGGGGACCTCAAGACATTCACTCCGGTCTATTCGCTTGGCCAATGCTGGTATGCCTCTGTCGGGATAAAATATATGTTCAACTAATTGATTGAAAATCTTATGAAAATCAAACACATATTCTTGATGGCGCTGGCAACCTCATGCTTGTTTGCAGGGTGCACCAAAGACGAAATCGGGACGCAGTTCAACAATCTCACGGTTGACAACAATTATCTCACCATCGGGATGGAGGGCGGCCGGCTTGAACTTAACGTGACGGCTACCGAAGCTTGGCAATTCGTCATTGATGAAAATTGGCCTCTGGAGTTTTCTTTCAACAAGGACGCCGCCGGCAAAACGATAAAGGCAAAGCACGACAAACATGGGAATTGCATCAACGACGAGGCAGATATCAAGTCCAAAACGCCAAGTTGGCTTGATGAACCGTCCGTCATGAGCGGCCAGGCCGGGACCACCAAAGTGGTTTTCGACATTCCGTCTACGGAATACGGGCGGGAGATTGAGATATCGCTCTATGCCGGTGACAGCAGACAATTCGTCAGAATACGTCAGGGTAGTATGGTTCCTGAGCTTGCCACGGCCGAACAAGTTATCGCCGGGCCGGACGGCAAGACCTATACGGTCACGGGGGTATGCCAGTCCATTACGAATACTTTATATGGCAACTGGATTATAGCCGATGCGACAGGAAGTTTTACAATCTATGGTACGCTTGACAAGGACGGAAAACCACAAAATTTCACAAGCCTTGGAATAGAGGTCGGCGACATCATTACTGTACAAGGGCCGAAAACCACCTATGGTGGTTCAACGGTAGAGCTGGTTGATGTGACCGTTCTCAACATCGAAAAGTCCCTTCTGAAACAAATTGATGAGGCTTCGACGATGGTCGTAAATGAAAACGGCGAGGATGTAAAGATTAGGTTTGCATATAAAGGAAGCGGTGTGTATGCAACGGTAGATGAAGACTGCCAGGGCTGGGTTTCCTATATGGATACGGAATTTATTCCGGGCAAAGTTACGATCTTCGAAAAAAATCCTGCCGATACGGCGATTGTGACGCTTCGGGTTGCACCGCTTGAGGATGCAGCGGTAACAGAACGGGAAGGAGTTGTCAAGTTCAAATCTTCTCTCCTGGGTGAAGAAGACGAAGTGGTTCAAACCACCGTTGAGCTCACCATTCAGCAATTCGCCAGTGCCCGTCCCGGTACCCTTGAGACACCCTTCACGGTCGCTGAGGCCATCGAATACGTCACGGCTCTCGGCGGCGAGACCACGACGGACTTCTACGTCAAGGGCATCGTGTCCAAGTTCGCCGACAAAGGCGAGTTTGATGCCACAAAATATGGCAACGGCACGTTCTTCATCTCGGACGACGGCGTCTACCATAATGACAAGACGCTCGATTTCGAGGCATACCGCGTGTCCTGGCTCGGCAACCAAAAGTGGGTGGCTGGCAACAAGCAGCCGGCTGTCGGCGACGAGGTGATTCTGTGCGGTCATTTGACGGTTTATTCAGATGGCACCCCCGAGACTGCAAGCGGGGCCTATGTCTACAGCGTGAACGGCCTGACGGACGAAAACCACGGCTGGGGCACGCTCGAGGATCCATTCACTACACTGGGAGCCGTCACTGTCGCCAATGCGTTAGGGTCAGGTGTCACGAGCCAAAAGCCTTACTATATCGCAGGCAAGGTTTCCAAGGTTGTCGAGCTCAGCACAGACCACGGCAACGCTACCTTCTATATTTCGGAAGACGGCGTCTACCACAACGACAAATCCATGGATTTCGAAGCATACCGCGTGCGGTACTTAGGTAACCGAGCGTTGCAGGAGGGGGACACCATTAAGGAGGGCGACGACGTGATCGTCTGCGGCCAGCTCACCCTTTACAACGAAACGGCCGAGACTGCGAGCGGCAAGGCCTATGTCTACAGTCTGAACGGAAAGACAGAGTAAAGCCCACGAGGCTTTGACCTGCATTTGCAAGGGGGTTGGCCCGCGGGGCCGACCCCCTTTTGCGTTTGGTTTCTTCCCGAAAAAAACTAAACCCGATAGCTTGACAAGTCAGGGGCTACCGGGAATCAACAATGCGAAAATAGTGTTTTTTTTGATTAATGCAAATGAGATATTCTGAATATCAGTCAATATTATCACAAGACCGCCTGCATCGCTATTATACGGCTTGCAATGGTGACACAAGAAAGACGATGACGCTCTAAAGATGCAGGGCATTGTCCGGCCTGCGGCAGCCGTTATTTCTTTATCAGCCGGAGTGCCCAGCCGGCCAAGGGATTGGGAATGCAGTATAGCCCGCCGTTTTCCTGCATGTTGTTCATCGAAAAACGGATTCGGCGCTCAGGGTTGTATTTTTCCGTATAAACGGAAAGGCTCCGGCCGGAGGTGTTTCCCTCAGCTTTTACTTCTATCGGCACAGCCGCTCCGTCCACATCGATGAGGAATTCGATTTCCGCCCTTCCTTCCGAAACCCAATAGAAAGGCTTTTCGCCGTCCAGTTGCGGCAGCAGGGCCTGCAGGACGACATTCTCGGCCATTGCACCCTTGAACTCCGTATAGCCTGCATTCCGGTTCTGTATCACGTCCGCCCTGACTCCGGCCAGACGGCGGAGCATGCCGCAATCGCAGGCGTAGAGTTTGAAAGCCTCACGGTCTTCGTAGCCGCCGAGCGGTATGCCAGGCTTGGAGACATTGAAAATCTGATATACCAGGCCGGCATCGGCCAGCCACGCAATGGCGGATTCATAGTCCCTGGCCCTCGCTCCGGTACGGACGACGCGATAGATGAATTTCCTGTTTTCCTTGCTGAGCTGGGCAGGCAAGCTGCGCCAGACAGCGCGGATACGGGTCACTCCCTGCGGCTCCGCATATTTGGAAAAATCAACCTCGTCCAAATTCAAGATGTCCTGAAGGGCGGCGTCAATCTCGGCCATCCCCGCACCGTCCAGCATCAAGGATGCGCTCTCCGGCATTCCCCCGCAAATCTGATAGCGCCTGAATTCGGAAACGAGTCTGTTGAATATGACGACTGGAATGCACTCCGGCCCGTCTATACTGTCAACATATTCGAAAACTGACGGATCGGACATACGAAGGAATTCCCTGAACGTGACCGGATACATGTCAATCTTGTTCACCTTCCCTACCGGTACTTTCATCCGCTTGCGTCTGACTGCGACCCCGAGCAGCGACCCGGCTGCGATGATGTGGTAATCCGGAGCGTCTTCGCAGAAATATTTGAGGGCGTTGAAGACATCTTCGCTTTCCTGTATTTCGTCGAAGAAGACAAGTGTCCTGCCAGGCAGGAGCGGCACGTCGCTGTAGGCCTGCAGTTCTTTGATTACGCGGGCCGGCTCTTTGGAAATCCGGATATCCCGTCTGATTTCCATAAATACACAAATAAGTGCCGAAATATGTGCAACGACAACACTTTTCTGCACTTATTTGCAAATATAGCGGATTTTGCCAAAATGCCAAGATTGTCCGCAGCGTTTTTTTTCAATTTGCCCTCAAAGAAGATCGGGCGCACTGACTTTTGAGCAAAATCAATGACAGATTTGAGTAAAATCTTTTCAAGATTTGAACATTTTTGATATCTTTGCGGCAGACGAATCAGCGAGTTATGTATAGACGATTGCAATATGACGAACTGGCGGCACGACTGGCGGAACCGCGCAGGATGATTCAGGTTGTTTCCGGCCCTCGCCAGGTGGGAAAATCCACCATGGTCAAACAGGTATTGCAGGAAACGGATGTTCCCCATATGCTCGTGTCGGCGGACAGTATTTCCAAAGACAATACGGCGTGGATCGGCGAGACGTGGGAAACCGCACGGGCACGTATGCATGTCGGCGGACATACCGAGTATCTGCTCGTCATCGACGAGGTACACAAGATAGACAACTGGAGCGAGGAGGTCAAGAGGCAATGGGACACCGACTCTTTCAACGATGTTAACCTGAAAGTAGTCCTGCTCGGCTCATCGCGCCTGCTGCTCAAAGACGGCCTGACGGAGTCGCTGGCGGGACGCTATGAATTGATACGGATGCCCCATTGGAGTTATCGGGAGATGCACGAGGCGTTCGGCCTGGATGTCGAGCATTATATTTTCTTCGGCGGCTATCCGGGCGGTGCGCACCTGACGGGCAACGAAACGCGGTGGCGGAAATACATCAAGGACAGCATCATAGCACCGGCCATCGAGCGCGATATACTGATGACGAAGACCGTCTACAAACCCGAGCTGATGAAACAACTTTTCATGCTGGGCTGCACATATTCGGGCGAGGAAATTTCGTTGACAAAGCTGCTCGGACAGCTACAGGATGCCGGCAATGTCACTACGCTGGCGAACTATATGACGACGCTCGACGAGTCGCAACTGCTGTGCGGCCTGCAAAAATATGCCAACGACAATGCGCGCAAATACAATTCCATACCCAAGCTCTGCGTCTATAACACCTCGCTGTTGAGCGCATTGTCCGGAACTGCTTTCGAAAAGGCATATACAGCGCCGGCCAAGTGGGGCCGTTGGGTGGAGAGTGCCGTGGGAGCGCATCTCCTTAACTACGCCGAAGAACAAGATTATAAGGTTTATTATTGGCGCGCCGGCAACAAGGAGGTGGATTTCGTGATCGAGAGCAACCGGCAGTGCATTGCCATAGAGGTCAAGAGCGGCGGCCGCACCGTGAATGCCGGTCTGGCGGAGTTCGCCGGACGGTTTCACCCGAAGCACTCGTTCGTCGTAGGCCCGGGCGGAGTTCCTGTCGAGGAGTTTTTGCAGTGGAATATCAGCGAACTGTTTTAACGCTCGTCAGCGTTGCAGCCGCATCGATTTTGATTCCCCGCCCGTCAAAAAGTAGGGAGAAAATCGAAAACGATGGGGAGAAAAAGACAAAAAGCAGGGAGAAAACATTATTTTTGTGCGAAAGGTAAAAAATATGCAGACCGATCTCGAGAGATTGATTTTCCTCTACCGGAATTCGGGAATAGACACGCAGATAGACTACGACAAGTTCTATTTGTACTCACTTGTTACCAATTCCACAGCCATTGAGGGTTCCACCCTTACAGAGCTTGAAAATCAGATCATGTTCGACCAGGGCATCAGCCTGAAAGGAAAGAGCCTCACTGAGCAGAACATGAATCTGGATCTTAAAAACGCCTATGAGACGGCCATAAAATGGGCTCATGCCCATACGGAGATTACGGTTGATTTGTTGAAAAGTCTGTCCGCCCTTGTCATGAAGAATACCGGACAGGATTACAAGACTGCGTTGGGAGACTTTTCATCCGCACGTGGAGACTTGCGTCTGCTGAATGTCTCGGCCGAAGCCGGAGGCAAATCGTATATGAATTACAGTAAGGTTCCTGTAAAACTTGAGGAGTTTTGTACATGGCTGAACAAGGAACGGAAAGATTGCGCAAACAAAAGTGTCGTACAATTATACGAGATCAGTTTTGATGCCCATTATCATCTGGTAACGATACATCCGTGGGCTGATGGCAACGGCAGGATGGCGCGCCTTGTGATGAATATGCTTCAGTTCGAGTTCGGCCTCATTCCGGCAAAAATTCTCAAGGACGATAAGGAGGAGTATATCAAGGCATTGGTAAAGACCCGTGAAAACGATGACCTGAGTATATTCCGGGAGTTCATGACTGCCGACATGGTCAAAAACCTGACTCTTGACATTGAGACGTATCGTAAGTCCGTCGACGACATTCCGGAAAGCAGATAGAAAATCGAAGGAATCCTCAAACGCATCGGGCCGGACAAAGGCGGCCATTGGGAGCCGGTCGGGGAAAAATAAATTATACCCATTATGGTATAATGTCAAATATTTGTATTAATTTTGCACCCGATAAGGTATAACTTCAAGAAACTATGTATAATCTCTCTGCTACTGTCAAGATGTTGCGGAAGCAATATAAACTGACGCAAGAGGATCTTTCATTGAAGTCGGGCGTAGGGCTGCGCTTTGTACGGGACCTTGAACAAGGAAAGGAAACGCTGCGCCTCGATAAAGTGAATCAGCTTCTTGATTTTTTCAATTATGAGATGGTAGCCTCATCAAAAAACGATAATCCATGAGACAGGCTGAGATCTTTTACAAAGACCGGCCGGCCGGGATCTTGACAGAAAACGATACCGGATATGAGTTTTATTATCTGCCGGAATATCTGCTTTCGGAAACAGCCAGGCCGATCAGTCTGACATTGTCCTTGCAGGAAAAAATATACACAAGTCCTACGCTGTTTCCTTTTTTTGACGGGCTGATCCCCGAAGGGTGGCTGTTGGACGTGGCATTGCGCAATACGGACATCAGTATACTCGACCGGATGTCTTTGCTGCTGACCTGCTGCAAGGATTGCATCGGTGCGGTCAGCGTCGTTCCCGTTGAAGAAAAAGATGAAGGCCATGTGTAAATGTCTATATTGTTATCGTCCGCTCCTGAAAGGGGAAAAGGACATGCACGACGCCTGTGTCAAGAAGTTTTTCGGGACAACGGCTTTGCCCGTCTTGGACTACACGACGGCGCAACTGGATCAGCTCGCCCTGCAGATTATTCAGGAAAAGACGTCTCTTACCGGCGTCCAGCCGAAGCTGTCTCTGCATCTGAATGAGCATGAGGGCAGCAAGCGATTGACCATCGTCGGGCTTTGGGGCGGCTATATATGCAAACCGCAGAGTCCCCGATATGAATTGATGCCGGAGGTGGAGGATTTAACCATGCATCTTGCGGAAGAAGCACGCATTGATGTGGTTCCCCACACGTTGATGCGGATGGCGGACAATACGCTCTGCTATCTCACCCGCCGGATTGACCGGACGCCTGACGGAGAGAAGATCGCAATGGAAGATATGTGCCAGTTGACCGAAAGGCAGACGGAACATAAATATAAAAGCAGCTATGAGCAGGTCGGAAAGGCGATTTTGAAATACTCGTCTATGCCCAGAATGGATGTTGTCAATTTCTTCGAATCAGTGCTTTTCTCATGGCTGACGGGGAACAACGATATGCACCTAAAGAATTTCTCTCTGTTTGAAACAGCGGACAAGATCCGTTTGACACCTGCCTATGATCTGTTGAATGCGGCTATCATCAATCCTAAAGATGATGAAGAACTGGCATTGACCTTAAATGGCCGGAAGAAGAAGATTCAGCGGGAGGATTTTATCAAATCGGCAGCCGTCCTGAATATAGAAGCAATAATTGTAGAACGGCTGATAAATAAGTATATCAAGCTATTGCCCAAGTTTGACGCAGTCATTCTAAACTCTTTTTTAAGTGCTGAACTTAAAGAAAAGTATGCTGAATTATTGCGGGAACGGCTTGGCCGGCTGTCTCAAAAGTATTAACATATGCCGTCTATATGAGGAAATCCTGTTTTCCGTGAGACACCCGAATTGACGAAACAATCAGTCTCTCACGCGTCTGTAGGGCATCTTTTTGTCAAAAGTCCAAAAATTTGCGGAAAACAGGAAAGACCAACTGCCGAGATCTTTATCGTTTCTCAGAGAACAAGAATGCCTGGAGTTTTTCCAATCCCATTCTATGTTTTTGAGGATTGATCTGTTTAAGTATGCCTATATTTTGTGATTTCCATTTAACGGACGGATAATGGCTTAAATTTCCCGCACAGCATTTTCCCCAATCGGGTTCACC
The DNA here is from genome assembly GCA_947588835.1 of uncultured Bacteroidales bacterium. Taxonomy (GTDB): domain Bacteria; phylum Bacteroidota; class Bacteroidia; order Bacteroidales; family UBA932; genus Cryptobacteroides. The sequence goes on from CANPZS010000003.1 coordinate 63,324, forward strand.
GTTTTCAAATGACAGAAGAAATTCTCGGTCTGTTTTGTTAAGTCCCTCGTTTATCTGTTGAATGAGGTTATGCCTTGTCTCCTCATAATCCGTATACGTAAATGGGATATCGGACATTCCCTCAAATTGGTTTTCCAGTGGTTCTGTCTGGTCAATGGCATTCGGTTGCAAGGACTCGATGAATGGCTTGTCACTCCCCAACAGGCAAAGCATGAAGCCATCCTTGACATCATCGAACGATGCCATTTCCATATATTTGCAATCGAATAGGTCCCGTGGATGTTGACGACTCAGAGCCGCTGCAATCTTGCCACCGTAAAGTTGTGAATATGAAACCGTACGTGCTTTGCAGGTCATATTGAACTCCGTTTCAGCTCGCTCGCACAGTTTCCTGTCCTCTGTTTCCCCGATAATGCCACGCTTTATACCGTTTACTTCGATTTTGACGGTCGCTCCATCCATGGAACACTGCAATTTCTGGACAGCAGGCTTATGAATTATATTGATGCCAGGTATGGATGCTTCTATACTACTTTTCAGGATTCGTAGGTATTTGTTGATTTTTTCCAGACTCTCAGCCCTTTCATGTATGGGAATATATGTGAGGTCTATATCGACTGAATAACGCGGCATGTTCTTATAAAACAGGTTGATAGCCGTACCTCCATGTACAGCGAAATCTTTGATGCCATACACGGACGGCATGATGCGTATCAGCAATGCTACTTGTTTTCTATAGAAGTCATTCATATTCGTTCAGTTCTTTGGGTACGGTTATTTTGTATTTGGAGACATAAATTCCGTTTTTTGTCAGTTGTAATTTGGAAGTTCCCAACTCTATTTTTGATGTATCAATAGCATCCTGCCAATAATGACCCGTTTTTTCAACCATATAAAGAAACATGCGTTTTACTTTAAGGCTTTTGGTAGTTTCGAGCAGTCGTTGCACCATTTCGGGACGCAGCGTTGTCAGTTGTTCCATTATATAGAATAAATCCATATAGGAGTATTGCTGCGGTGCAAGCAATAGACATTCCAAAAATGCTTGTTCCGGCGTGGAAACCAGCAGTTCTACGTCGTCTATCACGACCTTCGTGGTCTGTGGTTCTGAAAAAGTGTCGGAAGAAAACGGTTTTATCACCCTGTCGAAAACATCATTGCGCATCCATGCCGGAACTCGATGTTTGCCGTGTTCCACCATCAACAGCGGCTTGCCCATGGGCACATAATGATTGAAGCCGAACAATTCCAGCGCAGAATGTGCCGCAACGCGGAATCTCTTGCCTAATTGTTCGTTGTAGCATGACAAGGCGGCATATGCCGACAAACTGTCTCCCGAGCGATACATAACACCTTTTGACAACATTTCAAGCCATCCGGATTCCCGGTATCGCTTTATCAGCTGGTCGGAATAGCCGTTTTTTTTCAGCCATTCGGAGAACAACAGGCCTTTCGGCGTAGCGGAGAGCAGCAACAGGTTTATTTTGTTTTTTTGTTCTATACTCATAGTATATTATTTGTCTTTCATTTCAACTGCAAATTTATATAAAAAACGGGATTTTATATAACTTTGCAAAACCGACAGTTCCAAAGACTTAATGCAGTATATATGAGGAAATCAAATCTTATACTTGCCCTGATGCCGCTGTTGTTGTTCGCCTGCAAGGCGTCCGATAATGGCGGCATACAGTCCGCCGTCGAACGGCAGCTGCGCGATTTTCCGCAGTCACACCTGCAGGACATATACAAATCTTTCTATCAGAACTATTTCGGGGCGGAGCATCTGATAAGCGACACGGCTTCCGTGCGTGCCTATCTGCGCCGGGAAATTGCCGAGGCGGCGGGCGATACTGTGCCAAATCCCTATTACGAACCTGTGGGTTCAAACGGACAGTTTGTGCGCGTATATCTGCGGAACGTGACGGAGCATTTCATTACCGAGCAGCAGCTTTTCGATGCATTTCTGCACAGCGCGCGGCCGCAACGGCGCCCCTCCGAAGCGTGGCACCGGCTGTGGACGGAGGATATCGTAGCCGCGGCGCGTCAGGCCGGACTTGACTTCTCGCAGGAAGAGCTGGACGCGCTTTCCGATGCAAGCGCACAAAAAAGAGCCGTGGGGCACTCTGACGACTATCGCAATGCCTATCACCCGCACTACCGCATTGTGGAACGGCATATCTTTGAAGATGAGATAGCTCCCTATCTGCCGAAAGATTCGCCGGCGGACAATACGGTACTCTAATATCCGTAGCAATCTATTTCCGGTTTCACGGAACGGAAATCAGGCATGCACATTCCCGTCACTGCCCCTATGTAGGTAGGATCGGAAACATAAAATTTCTTGTCCCCGTACATATATCCGTCACCCGATATCGGTGCATCAAGATGCACGGCGACAGCTTCATGGCCTGGATAGCCGATTAACTGGTTTTCAACGTCCAGCGCATTCCACAGCAGATAAGAATAGAAAATGGAACGGTCTTCACAATCACACTGAGGGTAAAACAGCATTTCTTCGAAAAAATAGGGCTTTTCGAAACCGTGCTGTTCATCGTCCGTCGCATAATCAAAAGCATGCTGTATAAATTGCAGCAACTTGTTCACAGCTTGAGTCTGAGGAAGTTCCGCCAATTGCCCACGTATCTGCGCCACCACATTTTTGCGTACGGCCGCATCAATCATTGACTGTGCATAACAGCCGATCGGCATTTGTGGATAATGGTAGAGCATCGGCATCAAGGCGGCGTTCACCTCTCCGGAAATTTCCAGACCTTCATATCGGAAAGCGTAGTGATGCGGCGTATACGGAACGGCCGGCGCGCCATGCATCACAAGATCCAGCGGCATGCCTTTGTCGGCTTCGCGTGGAAGATCGCATGTTTTGAATGCCTCCGCTTTGTCGGAGTCGTTGTCACGCCCGTCATAAAAGAGGTAATACCGCTGTCCGTCGATTTCCGCGAATGTGCGGGCATAAACAAGTTGCTCGAATGCGACCAGAAGTATCGGCTGTCCTGTATTTTCCGTGCCGATACGCACATCATATCCCAAATTATTGAGCAAAAAGTGCTCCAAAGAGATCCTCATTCTGGCATCCGCCGGACGAAAGACGTTTTCAACATAGCAGCGTACCATATCGAACAGGAACCAGTCGTTAAAGTGACATGCGGCTGCCGTCCGGTACAACGCCGGGATGACGCTGCCGGTAAGCCCGAGATTGGAATAAAGCCGCCACAATTCAGCGAAATCACGATTCCGTAATTGCGTGGAGGTTTGCTCCAAACCTGTTTCCGGAACCTTTATGGAGATGCCGTAATAATCGAAATCAACCGACTGTCGTGCAGGTTCTTCGGGCGGCCGGTCGACATGCGGCCGCGGTCGGGATTGTTGCTCCGGCAGCGGTCGGGCCGGAGGCGTCGGTTCGGCAGGATCAGGAAGACTGACAGCCGGCGAATCATCTTCGGGATCAACTACCGGCGGACGTTTCGGCTTAGGCATCGGATTACGTTCTATACCACGAAACGCCTGATACTCCGTCCAGATGCCATCCAAATATTTGTCGTAATCATCAAGAACTTTTTTCCGGAAATCTGAAAAATCAGCTTTTATACTTTTCCGGAACTCTTCAAACGTATCACGGTTTTGTGCACCGGCGGAGAATATCCCTGCCGATGCACAAAATACCGCGACATAAAGCATTCTAATTATTGAATTCATTCGATTTCAAATCCTTCACGGACGAAGTCCGCTACTTTTTCGGCATATTTCTGAGCCGCGGCACTCTCCTTGGCGGCATTTTCAAAAGCACGGATGCGGGCCTTGGTAGCTGCGCTTTCACTGATGATGAAATAAACCTGCATCTCGAACGTACCGTCTCCATTGTCATGAATGATGCTGTATGATTCCATCATCTCGCCTTTGATTTCTTTTTCGACAAGTCGTTCGTAGGCGGCATAAAAGTGGTCAAATTCTGCATCCGCGTCAACTCCGTCACCGGCCATATCGCTCACTACGCGACCTTTTACATGACTTCCGGCCTGCTGTGCATAAATAAGGCATGCGTTGTTGACGGCCATCTGCTTCCCTATGTTTTTCGATTTGAACCGTGAGGCGATGCCTACCAATTCGCGGCCGTCTTCACCCAGATTGTTAAGTTTGTCATAATGCGTAAGCAACGCTACATCCAGACTGTGTGAACTGCCGAAAAGTTTCCACCCGTCTTTCTTGTAGTCTTTCATTTTAGTTTTATACTCCTGTTTGAGCTTCTTTTCCAGTTGCTTGTTCTGCGCGTCGGCGACCGGAGCAATCATGCAAATCGCCATGATGAATAAGAGTATTTTCTTCATGATTTTAAGTTTTTAATTGTATTTGTTTATTCTTTGACTTCTATGTGCATCACCTTTACGCCCATCTTTGGGTCCCGGCGGCGGCACGATGAAAGCCATCGTGAAAACTTTTCAAAGTCGAGCTGCCGAGGAAGACCTTCATCCACCTGAGTGTCCATGGCCTTGGTAAACGGTTTGGGCGAGAATATGACATATACCTGATTTTGTTCCACACCGTCACTACATGTAAGCGTATATTCGTCTACAGGGCCCTTTCCGTCGGCACAGTCCTGAGAGAAGAATACATACTCCTCATTGTGTCTGACAGGTTGCTGACCCGCGGCATTGCCCATGTAAGGCAACAGGCAATAAGCCGTCCTGGCGGCATCGACTAAATATACCGCCACATATCCGTCCACGGGCGAACGGAACGACAGGAACATGTCGTCACCGTTACGGAAATTTACATCGGCGAATCGGGCCTCGGTGCCGTTCCGCAGAATGGCCGCCGAAAAATCAGCCGCTTCGTTGGAGAGCTCGCGGGCACGGCCGCATATGCGGCATTTCACTACCAGCATCTCCTGAACGAAAGATATGTCATATTCGGGTTCGCCCGAATCTTCGAGCCATTCGCCTTTGACTTCACTGGCACTTAGCTGAGAAAAATAGCTGTGCTCTTTGCCGTCGGAGGCGGATTCCTCCTGCGCGGTGCTTTGAGTGATCGCGGTACCGAACTCGGCGGCAATGGCCTGCAGGCGTGCGCCTTCCAAAGCAAGTCGTTTCGCTTCATTCGGAGACTGATTACCCTCGGCATAAAAAGTATATTCCCCGCATACGCTCCGCACCCGTTGGGCGCAGAGCGTAAGAGGAATCAATAAAAAAAGTAATATGACTACCGTCTTCATTTTAGAAACTTGCGACCTGCCGCACATGGCACGGCACGGGTTTGTCATACCTTTCGATAATGCTATTATGGTCATGCCCTGCATACGGCTTATATGCCCATGCGGCAGGATGGTTGACTTCGGTTGAGGTCCAATAATCATAACCGTTCAATCTAGAAATGATATCCGGAAGAAGACCGGCTGAAGAAACCATGTCGAATCTGGCCAGCTCCCCTAACGAAGGCAAATACCACTCTCCCTGTATGGCGGCCTTGAAAGCAGGATAATCATCCGAAGCGATATCCCGATGATAATAACCGTCATAATCCGTCAGGGCAAAGTCGGAATTCTTATTCGGCCACTCATGTTCATTGTATGGCAACGTATAGGTTGTATTGGTACGGCCATTCCATGGAAGTTCGCCATAATCATGCACACCGTCCAAGAAAGGATAATTGACAAAATAGGTATCCTCAACTTTATCTCCCAAACACCATGCGTAAGTCCCGCTGACATCGTCCAATGCGGCAATCCTTCCATGAAAGGATTCATCAATATACATATTGATATCACCGCCTTTTTCTTCACTCAATGCGAAAACAACGCCGATACATTCCTTGTCGTTATTAAATGTCGTAGACCATGTGCCGTCGCTATAATAGTAATCACCTATATGCGCCGGACTGACCGCTGCAGGACGGGTATTGACAGTCACCGGTATCTCATAGGTCTTTCCTTTTTCCCACGTTGCTCCCGGAATAGGGACTTCAACTACGCCTGCGCTCGTCCATACATGCAATGAGAGTTCACCATCCGTGAACGAAATCGGAAATACCAATACATCCACAGTTATACTTTCACTGCCAGTATATAAATTACCACCAGTATCACGACCTACCGATCCACTATTACCAATAGAGGTAACGTTACCCGTTGTCAAATCAAGCATCCCTTCATTAAACAATGGACCGGCATCAGATTTATTTTCCAACGAGATAGCCCAAACTTGGAAAGATTGCTGCACCTCGGCATCTGCCGAAAGGATGAATCGCAGCCGGGCCATAGCCGAATGCATCTCAATATTCGCTTTCGGGTTCTCGGATGTAACAGTACAACTTCCATACTGATAATCGTTCCATACTGATCCATCTGAACGAACCAGAACTTGATTGAGGACATCGGGACTGCTGGAATCATTCCAAGGGATATAGGCATAAACTGTCGTCGGTTCCGTTATCATGAAATTGTACGGAAGATCATACCTTTGGGGATTACCCTCCCCTGCCCAGCCATTTCTTTCGGCTCTCTGATTGCCGTATTTCTCAAATACATGCTGATTGGCGTTTGCCAAATAAACGCCGAGAATGTCATTGGTGTACGGCTCTCCGTCGGCCATGTATACGGATTCAATCGTGAGATAAGACGATGTAGTGAACGAAACGACGTTTCCACGCACTTCGCTGCGTCCGTCCGTAGCGCAAAGGACCACATAATATGTGGTTCCGGGTTCCAATTCATAAAGTTCAGCCCCACAATGCCATATTGCATCTTCTTCACTTCGCCATGGATATGTATCGACCCTTTCCGCCTCGTTCATATCTTCCGACAAAGAAACCAGAAAATAGCATTCGCCTCTTGAACTTACCTGTCCGGAAACATATGCGGATGTTCCGGAATAACTTTCTACTGCATCAGTCGTTATGTTCGGTACCGTATTCAAAGGGGACTCAAGATCCTGACAGCAGTTCAACGACAGAAGTGCAAATACGGCAAGTACGGAATAACATATATTTTTCATCATGCAAACATTTTTAAATTAGAAACAAACACCGACACCGACATTGCCGACAAAGTTGAATCCGTCGGCTATGCACATGATAGTTCCTCCATTGACGGTAAATTTCCCGAGACGCAGCATCAGACCGTAGTCAAGCGCAACACCCGAATAGGAATAATCCGTATTTCTGGCATAGGTTCCGTCGGCCAGTTGCCATGCCACTTTCCGGTCGGCATATCCGGCTCCGAGATAGAGATGAACGGGACAATGGAGACGTGCCGCCAAACCCGCGGAAACGGAATAAAAACTACGTTTGTCCTGACCTGTGGTCCAATAACTGATAAGATCCGAGTCATCAGGATATGCGACATAATCGATATCGGTAGATGCCGCCGGGCTGTACACGCCTTTCACATACCAGCCAAAGTTCTTGACACGGCCTAACATGAGGCCGAATGAGGAATTGGACACACCCGGCTCGGGGAAGGCCGCCTGTACGCCGACAAGCCATCCGGCTTTGTCCGGTTTCCGGTTCCACAGATTGGTGCGCGACAGTCTGATGACCATGTCCGGTTTGACGGTCTGCTTTTTCGGCTGCATTCCGGAATAGAATACCTGCACTTTCTTTGCGGGATCCTGCGATTCAAGACGGAATGTACCATCCAATTCCGTGATGACGGATTCCGTTCCGCCCGCGATGACTACCTTCGCCCCGGGAACGGGATTGCCCTGACGGTCGGTTACTGTCCCGCTTACGACATTCTGGGCCTGTGCGAAGCACGCACCCGCCCACAACAGACAGATAACGATTGCTGATTTTTTCATTATAGTTTGTTTTTTAATTTTGGTCAATTGCATAATTTCAGTTTCTGCCAACTGTCCGCCATAGATGCCGCCGGCGTTACGGTAGGTGTCTGCGACTTGCGGTTTACGACGACTGACTGGCGGCTGACATTCTGTGTGATATAATCTCCCAGTTCCTGCAGTCCGACATTGCCTTTTGTCTCCTGCAATTTCTTCAGCAGAAAATATGTGAACAGTCCATGGCCTTTCTCCTTATAGGGGAATGCCGTTTCATCGTCGGAAGCCGCACTGAAAATCACCATATTTCCTTGCGGAGCCTCTTTTTTCGCTTTCAATGCCACGCCGCGCGCAGAGGCAAGCATAGTACCGTCACGGTTGGCTCCGCTGAAACAGGCATCGAGAAAGACTACGACAGACTGCGCATTCAGGCTGCCCAGTTCATTGTACAGACGGTTCAGCGAATAGCATCCCTCCGTTTGGGTACCGTCGGCATCAATCGGCAGCAGAAAAGCATCCTTGGTGGCTTCATTGGGAATGCCGTGGCCGGCATAATAAAAGATTACGCGGATGTCTCCGTCGTAAGCCGAAGCAATGTCCCGTATGTCGCGCATGGCGCGGATCATCACTCCGAATGAGGCGTCCTGATAAAGACGTATATTATTCTCCGGCAAACCGAGTGTCTTTCGGCAATATTGGCTGAACGTCACTCCGTCATTCAGCGCCATCGGGACCTTGGAGACCATCGCATAATTCTCGTTGGAAATAATGACGGCAAAGGTTTTGTCGTTGACCGCTTTGGTCTCCGGAATGTTTTTATCCACATCGGACGTCGCCGTTCCCGCCTTGATATTCTGCGTCCTGACATGAGAGCCCGAGGACGCGGACGATTTCCCCGATTGGGCGAACATGTCGCTGCTGATAGGGTCGAAAGATACGTCGACTACCGTCTCCACATAATTGAGGCCCTTGTCTCCATCATAACGATAGGTGTTTCCCGTCGGGGTAACGAACGTAAGGCCGGCAAGCATCAATTTGTCGTTATTGATATAGAACTCCGGATTCTTGAACTGCATTCCGCTCCAGCTGCTTTCAAACACTTTGGCTTCATTGTTTTCACGCGGAACGGGGACTATAAGCTCGCCGTATTTCGATTCGACCAGAAAAACCCTGTTTTCGGCATCATAAGGTTTGAGGAGCATATCGTTGAAGCGGATTCGCTGCGTATAGGTTTTGATGTAATCCGCTTCAGCCGCCTTCTTCAGTTCCTCAACCTTTGCACTGCGGGTCTGTTCGGTCACGCGGGCCCGGTATTCTTCAACTGTCTCATACGGGTCCTTGTCCTGCCATTTTCGAATCCGGCTTTCAACATATTCTTTGGCAAACTGCGAATACAAGGGCGCTTCGTCCGGCGAACGGGTGGGAACAGCGGCGCTGCCGGTTCCGAAAGAGGCGTTGGATGCGACCATATTGCCCGGAGGCGTGTTTCCCGCCGAAGCTGTCTTTCCCGAATAGGTCATCAATGCCGGCGTTATGTTTGCCGCTACTGTCTGGGCGCCTATCGAAGACAGCTTAGCGTTGACGATATCCAGCTGACTCTGGTCTCCCATGCAACTATATGCCGTGGCAAGGGCCTGCATATATTTGATTGAAGTAGGGTCACTGGACACAATCTCCTGCAATGTAGCGGCCGCTGCCGAAAAATAATCCTTCGCCTGTCGGGTGTACTTTTTCTCCGCAGCGCCGTTCTGTTCCATACTTGCCCGATTGTGGTACATGACACCCAGATTATAGTAATTCAAGGCAATATGCTGGACGACATTCAGGCTGTTGGGCCGGGACTGCCGCATACGGGCATAAATGTTCAAAGCTTTTTGAAACTCCTGAGTGTCTTCGTAAAGCTTTCCTTGTATATTGAGCAACGTTTCATCGTTCGGCTTCAGCACAAGAGCCTTGGTGAGGAACTTCTGCAGATTTTCATTGTCTTCGCGGTCAATGCAATTGTTGATGGCCATCGACAGCATTTTGAAATCATCCGGATAATTGTTGGTCCCCTCATTCAACACGCTCATTGCCAAATCATAATTGTGGACATTCATACATGCCTTGGCCATATAATTATATACGTTCTGCCGGTTTTTCTGCTCGCCGGTATCCAGATAGACGCGAAAATAATTGATAGCCCTGGCATAGTCTCCGGCATTGAACGTTCCGGATGCGGCAAAATAGGCCATTGTCGGGAAATAATCATCGCGGACGAAGGCTTCCCCCTGAAAGGCCGACATCAACGGCACATCCATGAATGCCTGGGCGAACAACAACGCATTCTGCTGGTTGCCATGGCTGGAATTGTAAGCCGCGGCGTTCTGGAGAAACGGATAGAATTCGCGCAGCATGTTTTTCGCCTGAACGTACGCCGGCGTATTAGGCGCTGCGGAAGTCAGTACGGCTACATACTCCGTATAACATTTATAGAGCGCGGCATAAATGGCTGCATCATCTCCATTTTCAGCCCTGAGCCTGTTAAATTGCTGATAACTTGCATCTGCCGATTCGAGCGACTGGGCCTGCATCGGCACGATATGCGGCACAATCAAAAGAAGCACCGCCATAAACCGTAATTTCCAAGCCTCGCTCATGTCAGAATGCATCCACAAAAACAAACTCAACGGTGATGCGGCGGAATTTTCCGCCTTTGCCTTCCGTTACTTCGATATTGTAGCGGTAGTTCGTATTCATCGTATTGATGGACGGGATATTACCGTCAATATATTCCCTGACTCCTACGGCACGCAGGAAAGCCAATTGTTCGTTTTGAGTGATGCCCTCGTTCTTCGTTACGGTAATGTTGTTCAAATCGTCATTTTTGTATACAGGCTCCTCAACGAACTCACCATACGAGCCATCATAGGCAATCCTGCCGTTGACAGGCAATCCGTCGGCCATACCGTTGATTCTGATCTGCAATTTCTTGCCCGGACGGATATATTGTGCAAAATCAGTTTCAAAAGCAGTTTTGATGATTGCAAGCATTGACTGCGCGGCTCCTGAATCTTCGATTTTGTATTTTCCGGGGGCAAAATCTTCTTGGGCAGAGAAGCCGTTCTCCACTTCGTATGCAAAATTGATTTTGTAATTCATGATCTTCTTGCCGTCGGCATCCTGATCGGATACGATGCCGGCGTCGACCGAAATCTGCGTGTGGTCCGAAATGGTTTTTTCCTGTTTGGCGAGACTTACGATTTTCTCTTTGATTTCACGCAGTTTCAGTTCTTCCATATTGGATTGCTGGACAAGCTCCAGCGGCACGAAATTGTCATCCGACTGAAGATAGGCGAGAGACTGACGGTCCAAATTGTCGAATACATATGTTTTCCCCGAAGCCTTGTTGTAGACATCGGCATAAATCAGCTCGAACTTGTCCTGTTTCGTCAGACCGTATTTCGCATTGCGGAATTCAAGATTGCCGGGGTCCATGAAATCGTTCACATCACTGATGGGGACATTCAGGTAGATAGTCGGCATGTTGTTGAAATTAACTTCCAACAAATTTGATTCAGGATTGAAACTTCCGAGCGTCACTTCCGACATGGCGACCAGGTTGTCAGCCAGCCTCGTTGCTATTTCCTGTTCGAAAAGTCTCATTTGTGCGGCACGGGTTTCATCGTTGACACGATGCTGATATTCTTCGAGCGTCTCTCCGGGCATCATTTTCATCCAGTCATTCATACGCTCGTTCAATTCTTCAGCAAGCAGCTTGGTGTAATTCGGAGCCAATGCGCTCATCAGCTTATAAGTAATGGAAGAAGCGGTATTGTAGGCAAGGAAAATCTGTTTTTTGCCGTCACACAAGAATCTCGCGTCGGAGATGCTTCCGTCTTCGTTATCAACATAGCTGCGTTCCTGTTCGTCCATCAAATTCAACAACGCGATGCGGGTGTTTCCGGTTACGACCGACAGGTATTTGCCGTCCGGATGGAACGAACAGCTGGAAGCCGTACCCAATGCGTCGAAACTCTGCAGGATAAGAAAATCCCTCGTATCGTATGTAGAGAGCAGTCCGTCCGCAGTCAATACGGCGAACGTCCCGTTATCGGCAGAAAACGCCATGTCATTCACCGGCTCGTCGAATTCGAATTCCTTACGGATGCTCTTTTGCTCCATATTCCACACCGTCAAGCGGGTTCCGTCAGTAGCCGCCAGATAGTATCCGTTGCCGCTGACAACCATCTTGCCTGCAACAAAAGGCATGGGCATCCTGTCAGACAAAGTGTAATTGCGGGCATCAAAATAAAGCACTTCTTCGGGAGTCGCTATCATCAGGCTTTTGGCATCCGGAGTATAACACAAAGCCGAGGGATTTTTTACCTCTTTGAATTCGTGCAGCGTACGGTTGGCAATCCACAAATCATGGATGGATACCAGCGTATTGTCTCCCTTGCGGGCCAACAACGCGAAAGAGGTGCCCGACGGATTGATTTTTAAGGAGACCACCTCTCCACGGGCCGTACTCAAAGGCAGGCTTCGCAGATTATAGGCCTTTTTCCCGTTGTAATAATACGTTGAAAACAGATAGTTGTCCACACCCTGCGGCGTGTTTTTTTGGTTGTAGACATAATCTCCGGGGATCTCGGTCGCGGACTGGGCAAACAGCGCGGGAATATACATGCAACACAAGATACCCAACACAAAACGTTTCATAATTACTTTGATATTTAAGATTTTAGCATTTATATCCCTTTCCTTGTAAGAGACGGACAAGATAAATGTCGCCTCATATACAGGCAGATAGACTTATCTGAACGGAACATTTGCATAACATCTTCCTATCATGCAAACAAGGCCGTAAAAAAATTTGTAACTTTTTCAGTATTATTTACTACTTTTGCTTTCTGAATCCGTCTCTTACAAGGAAACGGAAATGTTTCCGCAGCAGGAGCTTATCTCATAAATCTTTAACAATCATATCATTTACACGATCGATTGCGGCAGTGTCAATTGACGCGAGGTATATTTGCGTGGTCGAAATGGACTCATGGCCGAGAGCGTCCGCGATGATGCTTACAGGCACGTGCTTCGATTTGGCTATGGTAGCCCAGGAATGTCTGCTGACGTATGTCGTAAGCGATATCCGAAGTCCAGTCATTCCGGCAATCGTCTTCAAGGCATTGTTGACTCGCCGCAATGCGGTTGCGTATTGTTTGCGTTCATCATTGCCGGAACGTGTTATGATAGGCAGCAGATAAGGTATGCCGTCGCTTGAATAGCGGTCAATCAGTTCTTTGATTGGCTTTATGATTTTGATGCGGAGCACCTGGTTCGTCTTATGCCGCCGATAGCTAAGTATGCCATTCTGTACATCCGTCTTTTTCAGAAAGGCGGCGTCTATAAATGACATGCCGCGGCAGAAGAAGAGAAACATGAATATGTCGCGGGCAAATTCGAGGCTTGGCCTGGATGTAAGGTCAAGATTCTTGATCAATTTGATGTCGCTGACAGAGATTGCCCTTTTGAGCGTTTTTTCCATTCCGGTAAAAACTGAACGGAAAGGCTTGCAGTCGTTTATCAAGTCCTGTCCGACGGCCCGGTTATAGACCGCCCGAAGGATGCGCATATAAAAGGAAACGGAGTTCGGAACAAGTCCGGAGGCGAGCAAGTAAGCCTGATAGTCTTCCATGACGATGTGATCGATTGCGTCCATCTCGATGTCCCTGTCGTTCCGGAACCTCCTGAAACTGTCCAATGCGGCACGGTAGTTGTCGGCCGTGCCGATATGATTCAGCTGCCGGAGCCGGGTGATCACATTTTCCATGAAACCGAACAATGTGTTGTCTTCCTTTTCCCGCCGGAATTCCGCAATCACGTCTTCCGAAGAATAATTCAGGTGCAGGCGGTCGAATCTTTCTACGATGCCGTTCAGCTTCTCCACATCCAAGTCCACTTTTCTGGCGATCTGCCGTACGACTGCCGTCCGTTTACTGCTTTCCAAAAACGGAACCGGCTTTGCGTGAACTTCATCCCATTCATAGGCAAACAATCTGTACTCCGTCGTAATCTGTCTGACGACGCGACGGCGGGTTACAGAATAGACAATGGCGCCCGGCCGGCCTTCAACGGTCGACGGACGGAATTTTACTTTTACTGTAGTCATTTTCATACTCCTTAGATTTAAAATGTTTCATCATTTTAACTTACGGAATATAAAAATGGCTTGATTATCTATGATTGTTCTCCCTTATTTCTTTCAGGTATGCTGAGATATTATCTGGATTTACCGGGCGGAACGGCGCGATTATATTCAGGTCGGTATCAATTATTGCATATACCGTCTCCTCGGCATTATTTTTCATCCCATAACCATCGCTGTCCGCGAAATATTGTCCGTCAGGATACAGCATCCACGTGATGACGCATAGGCCATCCTCGAATCCGCGCCATCGATTGACTCCGGCATATTTCACGGATTTTTCCCGTGCATTGCCGATGCCATTCCTGCACTTGGCGGCTATCGCCTCATAGTCAATCTCATTGTCATCAACTAACAGTTTTCCTCCCGCAGTCGATAGTTTGCGGATTTTGCCTGTGACAGTATTGGCTACATACACCTCATGATTATGCCAGCCCTGGCCAAAGAAAAATGCCATGCCTTCACCTTCTGACACTCCTTTGCGCCCGTCCAGTTCCGGATATCCGCTCACTGTTACTTCTTTACCGTCAACCATGAATTTAATCGAATCCGTGTCCATGCTGTATCCTCCTTTTTAAATGATTGTGCTTTTGAATATAAAACAATGCGTTGCCTACTCTGTTTTCCCTATCTTCAAAGGTAGTCCAAAGTTTCCTGTTTTGGAAACATTTTTATCGTACGGCGTTTTTTTTTACCGCAGTTTGTCTTACTTTTGCGCAACGGCCGCCGGCGCGGCCGCCAAATATGATTCACGGCATAAAAACGACAAGTTTATGAAAACAAAATTCCTTTTCGCATGCGCTCTCGCCGCATTGCTCGGAGCCGGAGAAGCCATTCCTTGCTCCAGAATAGTATTTCATGGAAAGGACAATCTGACGCTGGTAGGCCGGACCCTCGACTGGAAGACTCCGATCCCGACCAACCTGTACGTCTACCCCCGCGGCATGAAAAAACAGGGCATGCCGGACGGGAATACGCTGCGCTGGGTTTCTAAATACGGTTCGGTGCTCGCGGTATCATACGACGGCGGCGTCACCGAGGGCATGAATGAAAAAGGCCTCGTGATGAACGCCCTTTTCTGCAAAGGCTCCATATACCGTTCAGCCGTGGACAACAGCACCACGACCATGAGCCTCGCAGTATTCATCAGCTATTTCCTTGACAACTTCGCCACTGTCGACGAGGTGGAAAACTGGCTGACAGGCAGCGATTTCGCCATATACGGCCAGAACTTTGACCAGGGCACCGAAGCCGCCCTGCACTGGGCCGTCACCGATCCCTCCGGCACCACGCTTGTGATGGAATACCAGAACGGCGAGCTCAACCTGTACAAATCGGACGATTACGATGTGCTCACCAACGATCCGCCATTCGACAAGATGCTTGCCATAGACAACTACTGGCAGGGAATAGGCGGCGACAAAATGCTGCCGGGCACGGTACGGAGTCCGGACCGCTTCGCCAGGGCCTCATTCTTCATAAGGCACATTCCCACCGACGTAGACGGCAAGACCGCAGCGGCAGCCGTCCTGAGCGTGCTCGGACAGGTCTCCGTGCCTCTCGGATATGAGCTTGAAGACGCCCCCAACCTGTCTTCGACGCAGTGGCGCAGCATAGCGGACACAAAGAACACCATCTACTATTTCGGATTCACTACCGAACTCGCCAACTTCTGGATCGACTTGGGCAAACTCGACCTGAGCAAAGGCGCTCCGGTACTGAAGCTCGACACCTCCGACAAAACCGGCCTTGAAGGCTGCGTAAACGGACTGCTGAAAAAGTCCGGGCCGTTCAACCCCATGTGGTGATCATGGAACGGGCGGACGTTTCTCTGAAAGATTTATTTTTGGTTTTCGCCAAAGTAGGAGCTTTCACCATAGGAGGAGGCTACGCCATGATTTCCATTATCCAGGAAGAAGTTTCCAGGCGCGGATGGCTGTCCGACGATGAGATGCCCGACATAGTGGCGCTGTCCCAGTCGGCCCCCGGACTGCTCGCGGTAAACATATCCATATTCACCGGTTACCGGCTCCGGGGAGTCAAAGGCAGCATAGTCGCGACCGTCGGGGCCGTCTTGCCGTCGTTCATCACCATCCTGCTCATTGCGGCTCTGTTCGGCAATTTCAAGGACAATCCCGTCGTGATCAGGATATTCAAGGGCATGCGGCCGGTCGTGATAGCGCTCATAGCCGTACCGATGATCCGTATGGCGGAGAAAGTGAACCACGACTGGACGAAATGGACCGTATCCGTACTGTCGCTCGTGCTCGTCGCCTTTCTCAAAGTATCCCCCATATATGTGCTCGCGGTCATAATAGCCTGCGGGACGGCATTTTACTATTGGAGGGAACACAGATGACAGGCACGGCGCTGCTGTTTTTGGAACTTTTCCTGACCTTCTTCGTGATAGGCCTTTTCACCATCGGCGGAGGCTATGCGATGCTGTCCCTCATCCAGACGGAAATAGTGGTGCGGCACGGCTGGCTGACGGAAAGCAATTTTACCGACATAGTGGCCATATCCCAGATGACGCCCGGCCCGATAGGCATCAATTGCGCCACATACGTCGGCTACGACGTGGTGTCGGCCGCATCCGGAAGCCCCGCGCTCGGGGTATTGGGCTCGTTCACAACCACTTTTGCGCTGGTACTGCCGTCATTCATCATCATGCTGATGTTAGTGAAGTTCTATGCCAAATTTCACAATGACAAGATTTTCGGAGGCGTCATGGGCTGGCTCCGTCCTGCGGTGATAGGGCTCATCGGCGCCGCCGCCGTAATCCTCGTCCTGAATACGGCATGGGACGGCGTTCCGCTGTTTTCGCGGCCTGAAATCAGCGTGGTAAAAGAAAATTTCCCCGACTGGAAGAGCTGGGTGCTGCTTGGCACCGCATTTATATGTTCATTCAAATTCAAGGTGAACCCCATTTTGATCATACTCGCCGGAGGCGTAGCCGGTCTGCTTATCTATTGATTTAGAGACAAATTATACTTATATTTGAAAAATTCACAAAAACATTGTTTTTGATTTAAACCATTAATTAATTCATAATGAAGCATTTAACACTATTATCGTGGGTTTCTCTCGCTTGTGTTGCGGCATGCGGCACGGCCGAACCCGAAACGTTCAGCGTCATCCCGTCTCCCAACCAGATCACTGTCCAGGCCGGCAGCTATGACCTGAAAGGCGCGGCATTCTTCGTGGATGCGGCCGTCCCTGAAAAAGCGAAAAACGCCATAGAAGAATTTCGCGTACAGCTCGGCACCGTGACCGGCAAGCAGAGCAAGACTGTATCCGACGAAGCCTCCGCGGCTGTCAAGTTCGTCGTTGACGGGACTCTCGCCGACGAGGAATACACTCTCGACGTGACCGGAGAAGGAGTCAGGGCGGCGGCTTCCTCCGACAACGGATTCCTTTTCGCCGTCCAGACCATCAAGCAGATGCTCCCGGTCGAGGTATACGTCAACGCCAAGTCCTCCAAGGCCATGGTACTCCCTTGCGTAAGCATACAGGACAAGCCCCGCTTCAAATACAGAGGCCTGCACCTCGACCCGTGCCGTCATTTCTTCTCCATAGAGGAAACCAAGAAGATACTCGACCTGATGGCCATCTACAAGCTCAACGTTCTCCACTGGCACCTCACCGAAGACCAGGGCTGGAGGATGGAAATAAAGCAATATCCCCGTCTTACCGAAGTAAGCGCATACCGTAACGGCACCATGATCAACAAGGAATGGGGCAGCAACGACGGCATCCGCCACGGCGGTTTCTACACCCAGGAAGAGATGAAAGACGTGGTAGCCTATGCGGACAAGCTCGGCATCACCGTCATTCCCGAAATCGACCTTCCCGGCCACATGGTGGCGGCTCTTACGGCATATCCGGAGCTCGGCTGCACCGGAGGCCCCTATGAGGTATGGACTCGCTGGGGCGTGGCCGAAGACGTACTCTGCGTCGGCAAGGAAGAGACCTTCACATTCCTCGAGAACGTTCTCACCGAGATGCTCGACATATTCCCTTCGGAATACATTCATATCGGCGGCGACGAATGCCCCAAGGTACGCTGGGAGAAATGCCCCGACTGCCAGAAACGCATCAAGGCCCTCGGCCTCAGAGACCATGACGGACATACCGCGGAGCAGTATCTGCAGAGCTACGTGACCGCACGCATCCAGAAGTTCCTCAACGACAAGGGCCGCAAGATCATAGGCTGGGATGAAATCCTCGAAGGCGAGCTTGCCGAAGGCGCCACCGTGATGTCATGGAGAGGCACGCAGGGCGGCATTCAGGCTGCATCCCACGGCTTCGACGCCATCATGACTCCGTCTTCCGAAGGCTACTATTTCGACTATTATCAGTCGCATGAGACCGACAAGGAGCCCCTCGGCATAGGAGGATACGCCCCCATAGAGAAAGTCTATGCCTACGAGCCTTTCAAGGGCATTCCCGACGATGCCACCGGACATATCCTCGGAGTACAGGCCAACGTATGGACGGAATATATCGCCACTCCCGAACATCTCGAGTACATGATACTGCCCCGTCTCGCCGCATTGAGCGAAGTACAGTGGTGCAACGCCGACAACAAGGACTTTACCCGCTTCGACGCGGCGCTCAACCACTCGGTAAAGATATATGACGAACTCGGCTACACCTATTGCAAGGACCACTGGGGCGTCATAGGCCTTCCCGGATCAGAGCAGCCTGCCCGCACTCCCGAAGAGCTCGAAGCCTGGCTTGCCGAACAGAAAGACTAAAATCAGTATTTTCTGATTTCCGCATATCTGCCTCGCAGCATCACAACGCATGCTGCGAGGTATATTATTATAAGGAACGTGTTGATGACAAGCTGCATAGGATGTATTCCCGGCTCACGGAAAAACGCCTGTCCTATGACCGCTGCCGCCGCATACAGGACGCCCATTATCCCGAACAATGACAATATCCTCCCCCATTTGTAGGGGAAGGGGTTGTATTTCGCTCCGAGACAGGCGCTCATTACGAACATTACCATGTAGCTCGCCAGATGCCCGAATGCCGAGGCCCAGTATGAAAAACGGGGCATGAACGCCACATTCACTATCACCGTCACGACGAGCCCGGCCGCGGTTATCCAGATGGCCATCTCGGTCCGTCCGGAAAGTTTGTACCACATGGACACGTTGAACAGCATGCCGAGCAGCATGTATGACAGCAGCATCACCGGCACCACGCCTATGCCCGCACGGAAATCCTGCCCGAGCAAAAGGGAAATGACGTCGATATACATGATGATGCCGAGGAAAATCAGGCCGCAGAAAGCCGTGAAGAACTCCATCAATATGGCATACATGTCTTTGGAATGCCTGTCGGACGCCCTCTGGAAAAAGAACGGTTCGGCCGCATAGCGGAACATCTGTATGAACAGGTTCATGATGACCGCCAGCTTGACGGCCGCCTGATATATGCCGAGGCTCGACCTCCAGGCTTCGGGATCGGTGTCGAACCAGCGGAACAGCAGCCTGTCAAGGAAATCATTGACGATGCCCGGCAGCCCTGCTATCATAAGGGGCATTGAATACGCAAGCATCTTTTTCAGCAGTTTCCCGTCGAATTCGAATGACAGCTTCGCAATGTCCGGCAGGAAAAGCAGCAGGCACAATATGCTGCCGGCGAACACCGCGAAAATGGGATATGTGAAGTCCGGCGAAGCCGATACCGCCCAGCTCAGCGGGTTGGCGGGATGCTGTGCGCAGAACGCGGGATAGAAAAAGAAAAGCAGCACGTTGGAGAGAGTCTCCATCAATATCTTCGCAGTCTTTATGAGCGCGAATTTCAACGCTTTGTGCTCCTGTCTCAGCTTGGCGAAAAGTATGGCCGTGAAATTGTCGCAGGCGAGGATGCCGCCCACATACTTTATGACGTTCCCGTAGCCGTCGTATCCGAGGGCGGCGGCGATCGGTCCGGCGAAGACCACGACGCAGGCGAGAAACGCCGCATTTACCCCGAACACCGCGGCCAGCGCGCTGGAATATACTTTACGCGGATCGCATCCCTCCTTGTTGGCAAAACGGAAGCACCCGGTTTCCAGCCCCATCACAAGGGCCACCTGCAGTACGGCTATATAAGCCATGAACTCCGTGAACACGCCGTAGCTGCCGGTGCTGAGCATTCTCGTGTACATTGGGACCAGCGCGAAATTGATTATACGCGCCAGGATTGTGCTCAGACCATAGACGGCCGTTTCGCCGGCTATCTGCTTCAATGGGTTGCCCATGATGGAATATGACGGGGCCGCTTGTTGCCCGCATCTGCAAAATTAATTATTTTTGCGGGAGGAATGATTAAATCAGAACATATATGAACACAGTCATGACATTTTCGTGCTGCGCAATGGCAGCGGCCATGTTCCTTGCGGGATGCAAGGGCAATACGAAAAAAAATGTCGGCGAAGCCGAAGATGCTCCCGCCGACATCCCGGCCGATACCGCCGCGGAGAACGCCCCGGTATCCTTGTCGCAGCTGCCGGACGAGCCCGTGTTCGACATTGAGACGAGCCTCGGCACCATCAAGGTGAAACTTTACGAAAACACGCCTCGGCACAGGAACAATTTTGCGAAGCTCGCCCTCAACGGATTCTATGACGGCCTGCTTTTCCACAGGATCATCGACGACTTCATGATCCAGGGCGGGGATCCGCTTACGCGGGACAGTTCCAAGCGTGAACTCTTCGGCACCGGAGGCCCGGGCTATACCATCCCGGCCGAATTCGTCCCCGAATACAGGCACAAAAAGGGAGCCCTTGCCGCCGCCCGCATGGGCGACATGGCGAACCCCATGAAAGAATCTTCCGGCTCGCAATTCTATTTGGTGCAGAATCCTGACAACTGCGTGCATCTCGACGGGGATTATACCGTATTCGGAGAGACAGTCGAAGGGCTGGACGTAATCGACAAGATAGCCTCCGTACCCGTCGACCGCAACGGCCTGCCGATAGAGGACGTCAGGATCATATCGGTACAGCCGGACACGAGCTGCCTGAAGAAATAAACGCCTTGACCAAACCTTTTTTTGAAAAAATTTTTCCGCCGTTTGATTTTTGGCACGGAATTGGCTAATATCTTAGGCGAATAGTTTTTTCATAGGTTAAGAAGCTGTTTTGAAATTATACAAAAAATCTGTTAAGCATAATCTGGACGCAGGCCAGCTGGACCATAGCCTCA